>NZ_JACAXE010000015.1:0-92773 GCF_013391565.1 Acinetobacter sp. SwsAc6 | reverse complement strand
TTCTTGAGTAAGATGAGTATAGTTCATGATGCAACTTTGACTTTGGTCGGTCGGAAGCATAATGCTAACTCATCTTGCTTTCTTCCAATACATTAATCTCTGTTGCACTTCATTTGAGAATCTAAGATCTAAAAAATAGCTACCCAAGGGCACGCCAATTAAGCCTGCAATAATATAGGGAAGAACTAATTGTCGCGACGAAGTATGTTGTCCGCGTTCTTGTCTGAGGGAAATCACATGACTCCACACGGAAGCAAGTACCACTAAAGGTGCGGCTAATTGTGGTGGAAGTACCCAAACCCAAAAAGACATGGCCACGAGTGCAAAGGCAAAACCTGTTAAGCCTTGTACAAAGCCTGCAAGCATTGCACCAATGATAAAAATCAGCCAAGTCATGACAATCATATACGTTAATTGAGGCGCTTATCTTAGCGAATTAAAAGCACTTTATTTAAATGCAATTGGCCTAAGCTTAGCTGAAATTACGATATGTCTTAGATATATAAATACAAAAAGGATCTTCTGTGATTACGACTAAAAAAGACGCATATTGCGTCTTTTTGGGGAGAAAGCTATTGAACGGGCAAATGCACAAAGTTCTAAAGTAGCGCTAAAGCTAAAATTTAAGCGGGTACAGTTTTTTGAAATAAGCCTGCACGTACGGTTCCTGCTTTGGTTTCTTTAACTTTATGCCACGTATGAGGGAGTGTCAGTTGGCTTAAATCACGATCGGCTTCAACATAAATAAAGCCTTGGTCTTTAATGAGTGGGTCCGCTAAAGTAGCTAATTCTTGCCATAAATCTAAGCCATACGGCGGATCTAAAAACACCAAATCAAATTGTTGTTTTAAGCTGGGTAAGGCTTGTTGTGCAGTGCTCACTTTGAGTTGAGCTTGTGCCTTGGTCACACGTAGTAACTCAAGGTTTTGGGTTAAAAATTGAGCCTGATTGCGGTCAGGTTCAATCATCACAACTTGGCTTGCACCCCGAGACAGCGCTTCAAAAGCCAAAGCCCCTGAGCCTGCGCAAATATCTAAAACTTGTGCATTTTGCACATCCCACATCAGCCAGTTAAATAGTGTTTCACGTACTCGGTCAGGCGTTGGTCGAAGACCATCAATCGATGCGAATGGGAGTTGGCGACGTTTCCACTCTCCGCCAATAATACGTAATTGATTTTTCATAATTCAACTCATTCTACATCGTTTGATGGTGTAACTGGTGCAGTAATAGGTGCAGATGCTACTGGGCTTGATGCAGGTGCTGCATTGTGGCTATTTGCGTTACTATTGCTTTGAGTCGTTGCATTCGGGTCCGCAGATAATATAGTGCTACCACTAGGCAGTTCACCTGGTTTAATGCCAGCAGTCATTAGGCCACCGCTAATTTGATGGTTAGCAGGACGAATAGGGTTTTTCTTACGTTGCAATAACCAATAATCAAAAATTGGACGCGCTAACTGGGCCGCCGAGCCACCATGACGACCATTTTCCCATACTACGGCAATCGCAATTTCAGGATTTTCTGCAGGTGCAAAGCCCACAAACAAACCGTGGTCCAGCTGACGTTCTGTTAATAGTGCTTCGTTGTAACGTTTACCCTGCGCAATACTTTTAACCTGAGCTGTCCCTGTTTTACCTGCAATATGATACATCGGTGTACGAATACCACGGCCTGTACCGCTTTCCACTACATCAACCATCGCATCACGCATTTTGATCCAATCTTCAGGCTTACCATTAAATTCGATATGGCCATCAGGTGCATTGTGTGCTTTATAGGCTTTAAAGCCTTTACTGTCACGGAGTACATGGGGAGTCACATGCGCGCCCTGATTGGCTGTGATTGCGGTTGCCATGGCTAGTTGTAGTGGTGTAGCTGTAAAAGCACCTTGGCCAATACTGACTGAAATGGTTTCACCTTTGAGCCATTTTGACTTACGGGTACGCATTTTCCATTCAGGGCTTGGGTATAGACCTTCACTTTCACTTGGTAAATCTACGCCAGTTTTCGAACCAAAACCAAATTGGCGCATCCAAGTGTTCATTTTTTCAATACCCATACGATACGACAGGATATAGAAATAAGTATCACAGGAAACGTTTTGAGCTTTATGCATATTCACAGAACCGTGACCTGTTTTTTTATGGTCACGGAAGCGGTGGCTATCACCTGGTAAAGTGAAATAACCCGGATCGGCAATCGCCGTATTCCAATCCACTAAATTATAGTGCAACCCACCCATACCAAACATTGGTTTAATGGTCGAACCTGGTGGGTACGCGCCTTGTACAGCACGGTTATATAGTGGCTGATCTAAATTATCACGTAGTGCGCTATAGTCCTTGCTGCTAATCCCTGTCACAAAAAGGTTGGGGTTAAAGCTTGGGCTAGACACGAGCGCTAAAATTTCACCTGTACGTGGGTCCATGGCAATAATTGCACCACGGCGCCCCGCCAGTTGTTCTGAGGCAATGGTTTGCAAGCCATAATCTAAAGATAAAAACAGATCATTACCGCGAACAGGATCTTTACGGCCTAAATGACGTAACACATTTCCGTGCGCATCTGCTTCAACAGATTCATTGCCAGGTAAACCATGTAATAACTCTTCATAAGACTTTTCTACCCCAATTTTACCAATCAGGTTTGTCCCCGCATAGAGGTCTTTATCAATACTTTTTAGTTCTTTGTCATTAATACGCCCGACATAACCAATCACATGGGCAAACAGTTCGCCATGTGGATAATAGCGCGTCATTTGGGTCTCTATATTGACCCCAGGGAACTGATATTTAACTTCACTAAATTTGGCAATCTCAATTTCATTTAAATTGAGTTTAAGTGCCACACGTTCGGTTTTTTTAGAGGTTTTAATACGACTTTTGAAGCGATCAATATCCTCTTCAGTCAAATTTAAAATTGGAATTAAACGTGCAACAGTGTCATCAATATCAGGAATATCTGCACGGCTCATTGTGGCAGAAAATACTGGATAATTATCTGCCAGCAATACGCCATTGCGGTCATAAATATAACCACGAGCAGGCGCTAAAGGCTGTAGGCGAATACGGTTTTGATCTGATGCCGTTGAAAACTCTTGATAACTGCTGATTTGGAGATAGGCATAACGCACGACCAACAACAGCATAAAGAAAATAACAATACCCGCTGAAATCAGTACCCGATTGCGATAAATGCGCTTTTCTTGCTGTACATTTTTTAAAGGAAAGTGCTGCTTCATACGCGATCGGCTTGACTCAGAAACTAGAGGGAAATTTGAAGATCAATATTCTAACGCAAATGCAGTTTTTTTGATAAATAAAAAAAGTCCGTTTCGTATGTTCTGTTTAAACTTTGACTTTGTGGACATGAAAAAGGTAAATTCCAGTATATAAGGATGCGAATAATTCTGATAAAGTCAAATCGCATAAAAATAGGAAATCTATTACAAATATAATTAAGGAAGATGGTGGAAATAATGAACAAAGTTTATTCTTTGTTAGCTTTCATATTGGTGACCAATGCTGCCTATGCCCAAGACAATAGCTTTCTGCCAGAAGCAAAGCTAAAGCAAGGTGATGCGCAGACATTAAACCTCGGGGTCGGTTTTACGCAAAAAATGATCCATTTAAATACCGAATGGGTGAATCCATACGGCATTGCTTATGTGAAAGGCGGTGTATATTTAAATGATGATCATACCGCAGGTGGGCAAGTTGGCTTTCGCTACCCAGTGCAATTTACAGGTAAAGATAAAAACGGTTATTACCTAGGTGTATACGCAGGCCATATTGACAGTAAAAAAGTCGATAATAGTTATGAAAGTCGCTTAGGTGGTGGTGTGGATTTAGCCTACGTCATGATGAGCCGTGAACGTATCAGTACCTTTAGTGTGGGTATTGGTGCGGGTGAAAAACTCACGAATCAGGATGGCACTGTTGCTGCAGAAACAAAACCGCAGCTACAATTTTCCTATACTATAAGTATCGGATTATAGTAACAATATTGCCTGTGAACTCTTTAGAATTGACTTAATAAAATTAAATATGGAAATGATACATGCTTGAGTACGTCAGTGAATTATGGCAAACCTTTACGCAACGTCCAGATTTTTGGGCCGTGCTCAGCATTATCCCTGTTACTGCATTTGTTACATGGGCACATGTATGGATGGCGCTAAAAATGGTGTTTTACCCAATTAATTTTTGGGGTTTCCATGTAGGTCCATTGCCTGTGGGTTGGCAGGGGATTGTGCCACGTAAAGCAGGTCGTATCTCTGGGATTATTACCGATAATACGCTATCAAAATTAGGCTCTTTACAAGAGTTTTTAAATGCGATGGACCCTGAAGACATGGCGCGTATTATTGGTGAGCAAGTGGGCTTTGAGCTCGAACATCTCATTGATGAAGTCATGATCGATCGTAATGCCGTGCTTTGGGAAAACCTTCCATATTCGATCAAACGTCGAATTTATGCGCAAGCGCAAAAACAATTGCCAGGTACCTTAAAAGAACTTGTGACCGAACTGACCATGAACGTCGAGTCATTGGTCAACATGCGTGACATGGTAGTTAGTCAAATGGAAGGCGACCGTAAGCTTATGGTACGCATGTTCTTAAAAGTGGGTCAAAAAGAGATCAACTTTATTTGGCATATTAGTGCACTTATTGGGATGTTCTTTGGTATTTTCCAAATGATCGTTTGGTTTGTGGTGCCTTGGCATTGGACAGTTCCATTTTGGGCAGCTATCTGGGGCTTCTTGACCAACTGGATTGCCATTTGGATGGTGTTTAACCCTGTAGAGCCACACTATGTACGCTATCCACAGTTTTTTGAGTTGACCAAGGGACGCAAATTTCCATGGATTAAACCTGTAATTCCACGTATGGGAACTTACAATATTCAAGGTGCGTTTATGAAGCGCCAAGAAGAAGTGTCCGATGTCTTTGCCAGTGTAGTCACTGAAGAATTAATCACCTTAAAGTCAATTATGACGGAAATGATGTATGGTTCTAAAAAAGACAAAACACGCCGTATTGTGAAGCGCCATATTAATGAAATTATGGAAACACCATTGGTGAGAACGTCTTTACAGCTGTCTTTAGGACCAAAAGAATACGCAAAACTCAAGACAGACTTGATTGACCGCTCAATAGAAATTACGATGGTGCCTGTATGCGACCCTGCGTTTAATGCGAGCCGTGCACAGAAAATCTTTCAAATGTTTAAAGACCGTATCCGCGAGTTAACGCCAAAAGAATTTCAAAACCTATTACGACCTGCTTTTCAGGAAGATGAATGGATTTTGATTGTACTTGGGGGTGTAACTGGTTTTATCGCTGGTACAATACATTTGTTCGTGGCTTTCTTATAATTAGATGCTGGCCAGCAAGATCGAATTTGATTGATCATCGCTGAGCAGTGTCATACATATTGTTTTAAATGAGGATGTTTATTTATGCGCATTATTTTACTCGGACCACCTGGAGCAGGTAAAGGTACACAAGCTCAGCTGATCTGTAAGCGCTACAATGTCCCACAAATTTCAACCGGTGATATGCTCCGTGCTGCAATTCGTGAAGGAACTGAACTAGGCCTTAAAGCTAAAAGCGTGATGGACAACGGTGGCTTGGTTTCAGATGAGCTGATTATTGGTCTTGTAAAAGAACGTATTGCTCAACCTGACTGTGTAAACGGCTGCATCTTCGACGGTTTCCCTCGTACAATTCCACAAGCGGAAGCGTTGGAAAATGAAGGCATCAATATCGATCACGTGATTGAAATTGATGTACCAGACGAAGAAATCGTTCAACGTCTTTCTGGTCGTCGTCAGCACCCTGCATCTGGTCGTGTTTACCATATCGTCTACAACCCACCAAAAGTGGAAGGTAAAGATGACGAAACTGGTGAAGATCTTGTACAACGTCCAGATGACCAAGAAGAAACGATCCGTAAGCGTTTAGCTTCATATCATACTGAAACAGAACAATTGGTTGGTTTCTACCAAGGCCGTGCGGCTTCTGGTGAAAATGCACCTACGTATGACAAATTGAATGGTCTTCGTCCAATCGAGAACGTTCAAACTGATTTGTTTGCGATTTTAGATCAGTCAAAATAATTCGATTTTTCGAATTTTGACTTTCAAAGAGCCCTAAGTCATATTAGGGCTCTTTTTGTTGGTTTTGATAAATAGGTTAAATCATGGAAATAGGTGTTGTTTTAATGATGCTGGTGACGGTTGCTGTCGTTATTGGTGTTTCTGTGATGAGTTATAAAATGCTGGTAAATGTACGTAAGCAAGAAGCTTTAGAACGAAAACAAGCAGGTGCTCCAGAGCGCCAATTGCATCCTAAAATTAAACAACAACAAGATCAAAATAATAAATAAGCCATTGATTTTGGATCATTCATAAAAAAGCTGAACTTAAAGTTCAGCTTTGCTGTTTTTGATTTGTATGGGGCGGGTTGCGCCAAATTCAAAGCGGTCTGGCCAGTTGCAAACATCGGACACAATGCATTCATTACATTTGGGTTTACGTGCAATACAGCAATAACGACCATGTAAAATGAGCCAATGATGAGAGTCTACAATAAATTCTTTGGGGATGACTTTTACTAAGCGGTGTTCGACTTCGAGCACATTTTTGCCTACCGCTAATCCAGTACGATTACCTAAACGAAAAATATGTGTATCTACCGCCATTGTAGGTTGGCCAAATGCAGTATTCAGCACCACATTGGCCGTTTTACGTCCTACACCGGGTAAGGCTTCAAGGTCGGCACGGTTATTTGGCACAATACTGTTATGCTTTTCAATGAGCATTTTGCAGGCGTTAATCACATTTTCGGCTTTTGAATTATATAAACCAATGGTCTTGATATATTCTTTGAGTCCTTCTACACCTAGGGCATAAATGGCCTCAGGAGTATTGGCAACGGGGAATAATTTATCTGTGGCTTTATTTACGCTTACATCGGTTGCTTGTGCGGACAGCGTGACGGCAACCAATAATTCAAAAGGATTAGAATAATTAAGTTCTGTTTCTGGGTGCGGACGCTGCGCTCTTAAGCGTTCAAAAAAAGTCTGAATTTGCTTTTTAGTCATGTTTTTTACAGTCATGCAGATGCTCCTTGCAATGCATTGAGTTGTGCAGTCAGTTGCTCAAGCATTTGGCGTTTATTGGCATCCTCACGCACACTAAGCTGTTTTTCTAACTTCTTAATTTGTGTGCGAATTTTAGCTAATTCAATCGTGGTTTTTGCATCCAGTTTAACCGCAACTGGTTCAGGTTTTTCAGCCACTTGTATGTCAGGCATAGCGGTAGATTGCGCAGAAAATTGAGCAAAAAGAGCAGTATCAATTTCAGCACGAACAACAGGCCCTTTACGATCTACACGACGCTTTTCTTCACGTTGAATGTGTGAGTAATAACGATCACGTAAATCATTTTGCTCAGCAATACGAATAAGGTCTGTCGGAACACTTTGTAAATCTTCGACCAAATCAATGCAGTCTACAGGGCAGGGTGGAATACATAGTTCACAACCTGTGCATAAATCGGTCAAAATGGTATGCATCAGTTTGCCAGAGCCAATGATGGCATCTACTGGGCAGGCACTAATACATTTGGTGCAACCAATACATTCATCTTCACGAATAACGGCTTTCATTCGTTGTGGGCGACCATCGCTCTGTGTTGGCCAAACACTTTCTTCAGCGGTCAGTTTGTCACGACCTAACAAACTGGCGAGTGCATCAGCAACAGGCTGACCACCTGGAACACATTTGTTGGCATCTTCACCTTCCGCAATCGATTTGGCATAAGGTAAGCAACCATCGCGGTGACCACATAAGCCACACTGGGTTTGCGGTAACAAGGCATCGATACTTTGGATAAGGGAAAATTGAGTGTTCATGTGAAACCAAAACTGCGGGGCAGACAAAATGTTAAAAAATGGCTGAAAAGCAATACTAGCATGTTTTTGAACATAATTCTTCTGCACGAAAATAGCACTATAAATGCATTAAAATCGCGCAAAAAAGTAATCTAATATATGCATAAAAGTTATTAAATGTATAACTAAAAGTGTTGTTAGTTTTAATTAAATTGCTGTTGTTAAACAAAAAATAAAGTTTTTTTAAAAAACTGTTGCTGAATGTAAACAAAAGATATTTAATGTTTTGCGCCAAAATAAATCATTGATTGAAATTTTGACCAATTTTGATCCATTTCTGCTGAGGATTAAGCGTTGAAATACAACAGCCTTAACGACTTCCTAGATTACGTAAAATCACGTGATGCTCATCAACCAGAATTTCTTCAAGCTGTTGAAGAAGTAATGACCAGTCTTTGGCCATTCATTGAAAAGAATCCACAATATGCTGATTACGGTCTACTTGAACGCCTAGTAGAACCTGAACGTGCGATTCAATTCCGTGTATCTTGGGTTGATGACAAAGGTCAAACGCATGTAAACCGTGCTTTCCGTGTTCAATATAACTCGGCAATTGGTCCATTCAAGGGTGGTATGCGTTTCCACCCATCTGTAAACCTTTCAATTCTTAAATTCTTAGGTTTCGAACAAACATTTAAAAACGCATTGACTACTTTGCCTATGGGCGGTGGTAAAGGCGGTTCAGATTTTGACCCTAAAGGTAAATCTGAAGGCGAAATTATGCGTTTCTGCCAAGCGCTTATGATCGAACTTTACCGTCACCTTGGTTCTAATACTGACATCCCTGCGGGCGATATCGGTGTTGGCGGCCGTGAAGTTGGCTACATGGCGGGTATGATGAAGAAGCTCAGCAATGACACTTCAAGCGTATTCACTGGTAAAGGCTTAACTTTCGGCGGCTCATTGGCTCGTCCAGAAGCAACAGGTTACGGTACTGTGTATTTCGCTGAGGAAATGCTCAAGACTCGTGGCGATAGCTTTAAAGACAAAGTGGTAACGATTTCAGGTTCTGGTAACGTTGCTCAATTCGCTGCTGATAAAGCAATGTACCTAGGTGCGAAAGTGGTTTCACTTTCTGACTCTGCTGGTACTGTTTACGTAAAAGATGGTTTCACAACTGAACTTCTTGCTGAAGTGATGGAACTTAAAAACGTTAAACGTGGCCGTATTTCTGAGTTTGCGTCTAAACACGGTTTTGAATACCTTGAAGGCAAACGTCCTTGGGGTATTAAGTGCGACATCGCACTTCCATGCGCAACTCAAAATGAATTAGATGAAGCTGATGCTGAAGCTCTTCTTGCAAATGGCGCAATCTGTGTTGCTGAAGGCGCGAACATGCCTTCAACTTTGGCTGCAGTAGAGAAATTTGTAGAAGCGAAAATTCTTTATGCACCAGGTAAAGCATCAAATGCGGGCGGTGTTGCAACTTCTGGTCTTGAAATGTCACAAAACGCAATCCGTTTGGGTTGGACATTTGAAGAAGTTGATGAGCGTCTACACGCGATCATGAAAGAAATTCACCGTAACTGCGTGAAATTCGGTACTGAAGAAGACGGTACTGTGAACTATGTAAATGGCGCGAACATCGCTGGCTTCGTAAAAGTTGCTGATGCAATGCTTGCTCAAGGCGTTTACTAAGTTCTACGCAAGTTCGAACTAAAAAACCGAGGCTAATGCCTCGGTTTTTTTATGCGCTTTAAAAGCCAAAGCTTGATATGCGCGAAGTAGGGTGAATCCTATATTCGTTACTGTTTCAGCGATGCTTAAAGCTTATAGTGTGCCTTTTACAGCTTCACGCTCTACAGCCATATCATAGATATAGGCATATTTAGATTGATCCGCAGCTGGGTTTTTCAGCTCATAACGTTTAATACGGATGATCTGACGCTCATTTGGGCTGTGTTGAAAGCCTTCAATTTGGTCGTAGAATAATGTCCAGTCTTTATCAACTTGGGTTTTTATCCCATTTTCGGCATATTTAATTTCACGCACTTGTAAACAAGTTTGTCGTGCAACGCCTGTGCATTGTTTGGTTTCAGGGCTGATTTCTAAAAAGATGGTTTCAGCTTGAGTTTGGTATTTTGTTTCAGGTGTCATTTTTCCAGTAAAAACATACTGCTTACCATTTTTTGCTGTCAGCGTTAGGGTCGGCGCATTGATGTCATTTAAATTGAATAAAAATGCGGTTTTACCGCCATCAAAAATTTGACTTGCAATGCCTTCTTGTTGCATGCGGTCTTGTGGGCAAGCCATCATTGTAGCGGCCATATTCCCTGTAACAATCGTATTATTTTCAGCTTTCCAGCTTGTACTTAAGTTATTACAGCTGGTTGAAATACCAAGCGTACCATTATTCAGGAAATTTAAAACCAAAGGCTTTTCTGAACCTGTATTGGTGCTCCATTGGTATGAACTTAAAGTCTTACTTGCATTTTGCTGTTGTAATACAGACACGGCTAGATCTCCTGCTTTTTGTAGATCAGCGGTTTGGCAGGCAGCCAGTGTGAGTGGAAAAAGAGCAATGGCTAAAAATTTTAATTTCATATTTTAGTCTACAAATAATTGATTTAAATAACAGAATTTAGAATACATAAATTAAATCATAAACTAATGGATACATTTTGGGCATTTAAGTATCAAAATGTATCCATAAATAAATATTTGTTAATATATAAAAATAAATTATTAAATGCTTTTAAATTAGTCAAAGCGATAAATGTCACGTCCTAAAGCGCCCATAGAATAGCTATGATGCACAATGTTAAAACGGTTGCCAGTGCCCATGGCAAAGAACAGTGGTGCAAAGTGTTCTAGGGTTGGATGATTACGCATGACATAGGGGATCTCTTGCCAATCAAGCACTGCATCAAAATCATGGTGTTGTAATTTAGCCACGACATAATTACGAAATACTGAGCACCATTCAGGAGTGGTTGGCTTAGGATTTTGCCATTCGATTTCACGTAAATTGTGGGTAATACTGCCAGAACCAATCAGTAAAATTTGCTGTTCACGCAGCACCGCTAAAGCGCGTCCAATCTTATAAATTCGTTCAGCGGATAAGTTCATTGGCAATGAAATAGAAATGAGTGGAATATCTGCTTCTGGGTACATGTGTAGCAAAGGCATCCACACGCCGTGATCACGTGGACGTGTGTTATTGGCATGCGCTTCAAATCCTGCTTGAGCCAGTAGTTCTAAAATATGCTCAGCAAGCTCAGGCTGACCGGGCGCTGGATAGCGTATCTCATAGAGTTCGCTCGGAAAGCCACGGAAGTCATGCCATGTTTCAGGACGTGAAGCTGTACTGACTTCTATATCTTTACTCTCCCAATGGGCCGACATCACAATAATGGCTTTGGGCTTTGGTAGGTTAAGACTCAGGCGTTCGAGTGCAGGCCCAATTTGCTCGGGATTGATGGCTAACATTGGAGAGCCATGAGAAATGAATAAGCCAGGCAAAGTCTGTAGCTTCATAGGAGAGATATGCCCTAAATAAATTTAGGCATGTACATTTACATGCCCAAAATGAAAAAGTGAATCTTTATAACATGATTCTACACAGGAATAAGTGTGTAAAAATGACAGTTGAATTTAAGTGAAATTAACCTGCACGATGGTAAGGGTGGTTATTATTAATACTCATGGCTCTGTAAAGTTGTTCAATCAGCATCACGCGTACCATTGGGTGAGGCAGGGTGAGCTTTGAAAGCGACCAATGCCATGCAGCAGCCTTACGCACGGCCTCAGAGTGTCCATCTGGCCCACCAATCGCCAACACAATATCATTGCCTTCAAGCATCCATCCTTTCATGGTTTCTGCCAGCTTTTCTGTACTGAACTCACGGCCACCGACTTCTAAAGCAATGAGTACTTCATTGTGCTTCATTGCATTTAAAATACTGTCACCTTCAATTTGGCGGTATTTTAAAATGTCAGCTTCAGAATCGTTTTTGCCTCGTTTTGCCATAGGCAATTCAATAATCTGCGTTTGTACAAAAGGCTGAATACGTTTGAAATAATCTTCAAATCCAGTAAGTACCCAAGCAGGCATTTTTTGGCCAATGGTCAAAATACGAATTTTCATAGTGAGCAGGGTAACAACAAGAAACGCCTATTATAACGATGTAATACGCTATTGCGAATTTCAGACACAAAATGCAATTGAATTAGGTCGAATATTGTTGCTTTAATATCCGAATAGCGTCTGTGGTCTACGCCATAACTGGTCAAAATAATGATATAAAACCATCAGTAGTGAGAATAATAATAATGCCTCAACCCTGCAAAAACTCTGTTCAATCCCTTGGTTTAATCCTTAGCCTTTTATCGTTATTCAGTTTGAGTTCTATAAGCTTTGCTGCTGTACCTGCAGATGCTAAAAATTTGCGTGTATATATGGAGCAAGTGATTGGTGCTCAAGCAGGTCGTCATGCCAAAAACATTCAAGAGTTAAATCGAGTATCGGCATGGATACGCGAGCAAATGCGCTTGTTTGGTGTGCCGTGTCAGTATCAAAACTATACGGCAAATAGTTTGCCTTATCGTAATGTGGTGTGCTCTTTAAATGCGGGTAAAAAACAAAAGGTGATTGTGGGAGCACATTATGATGTGTTGGAAGACACCACGGGTGCTGATGATAATGCCTCTGGTGTGGCAGGCGTGATAGAGGTTGCACGTATTTTGGCCACAGAAAAAACCAGTTTAAAACATAATGTCGATTTTGTTTTTTATACTTTGGCTGAGCCACCATATTTTGGAACAGAAAATATGGGAAGTTTTATTCATGCTAAGTCTGTAGCCAAGCAAAAACAAAATATTGCTGGGGTATATATTTTAGAGATGATTGGCTATTTTGATGAAAATGAGGTGCAACAATATCCAGCAGGATTAAAGTGGATTTACCCAGCACATGGTAATTTTATTGCTGCAGTGGGTAATTTAATGTCACGTGATTTGACTTATGACTATTGCGCAACCATGAGAAAACTCAATCAACTGCAATGTGAGCGTTTGATTGCACCAAGTTTTATGCAAGATTTAGATTTTTCAGATCATTTGAATTATTGGAAATTTGATTTCCCTGCGATAACCATTACAGATACCGCGATGTACCGCAATAAATACTATCACACTCGTCAAGATACTTTGGATCGTTTAGATACCGAAAAAATGGGGCAAGTGGTGAATGGCGTTGTCAAAATGCTACTTAACTGAGAAGCATAAAAAACGCAGTCCAGAAAGCCATCGGACTGCGAAAGGTGGTTACCAACCTGGAGATGTTGGTAGCCATTCTAGATGTAATCATCTAAGAGCAAAAAAGAAACATACAGCGCGTATGATCTTATTAAAAATATGGGGAGTGTGGTTTATATTTCAAGCGAAAAAATTAAATCAGTATAAAAATATAAAGTTTTAGTTTTGAATTTTATTGTTAATTTAAACTTTATCAGTAATTTAGCTTATTTAAATAAAATTCATTTTTTTATGTTTTTTAATCAAGTGTTGCTTGCTAGGAAGCAATGAACAGAGTCGTCATATTCAATGTGAAGTGCTTGACGTACCTTAATTACACCTTTAACCCTTTTAACTGAGTCTAAGTTGAGGACATTAAAAAGCCCTGTCGAAACAGGGCTTTTTACATTGCTATAATTTAATTAATGACGGGCAGCTTTCGCTTCATCATTGGCTTTTACAATCGGTGCTTTTACCAAAGGTTTTGGCGTGTCCACTAAAGCCAAAGGTAAAATTTCATCAATCGATTTCACGGCTTTAATTTCTAAACCAGCTTTAACGTTCTCTGGAATTTCAGCCAAATCACGAACGTTTTCCTGAGGAATAAACACTAATTTAATTCCACCACGGTGTGCAGCTAAAAGTTTCTCTTTTAGACCACCAATTCGCATTGCACGGCCACCTAGGCTTGTTTCACCCGTCATTGCAATATCTGGGCGAATCGCAATACCTGTGAATGCCGAAACTAAAGCAGTCGTGAGCGCTAAACCAGCAGATGGGCCATCTTTTGGTGTTGCACCTTCAGGTAAGTGTACGTGTACATCTGTTTCTTCAAAACGTGAAGATTCAATACCTAACTCATCTGCACGTGTACGTACAACGGTCATGGCTGCGGTAATGGATTCTTTCATTACATCGCCAAGTGAACCTGTGGTAATAAACTTACCTTTACCTTTCACTGCCGCAACTTCAATGGTAAGTAATTCACCACCAACAGAAGTCCACGCTAAACCATTCACACGACCCACTTGAGCTTCATCTTCAGCCATACCGAAGTCGAATTTGTGTGGACCTAAGTAGTCTGGTAAGTTGCCTGAATTCACTTCAATTTGAAGATTTTTGGCTTTTTTGCTGACCGCTTCTTTCACCACTTTACGCGCAATTTTAGACACTTCACGCTCAAGGCTACGCACACCAGCTTCACGTGTATAACGCTGTACGATGTCGCGAATGGCTTCTTCGTGAACTGTTAATTCTTTTGCACGTAGACCATTATTTTTAATGGCTTTAGGCACAAGGTAACGCTCAGCAATATTCACTTTTTCATCTTCGGTATAACCCGGTAGACGAATCACTTCCATACGGTCAAGCAATGCTTCAGGAATATTCATGCTGTTTGCAGTACAGATGAACATCACTTCAGATAAGTCCAAATCAAGATCTAGGTAATGATCGTTGAACTTATTGTTCTGTGACGGATCAAGTACTTCAAGTAGCGCAGAAGCAGGATCACCACGGTAGTCTTGTGCCATCTTGTCGATTTCGTCGAGTAAGAACAGTGGGTTCTTTACGCCAACTTTTGTTAAAGACTGCACAATTTTACCCGGCATCGCACCGATATAAGTACGACGGTGACCACGAATTTCTGCTTCATCACGTACGCCACCAAGCGCCATACGGACGAACTCACGGCCTGTTGCTTTTGCTACAGACTCACCTAATGAAGTTTTACCTACACCAGGAGGACCCACTAAGCATAGAATCGGCCCGCGTAATTTTTTCACGCGTGACTGTACTGCAAGGTATTCCACAATGCGGTCTTTAACGTCATCTAAGCCGTAGTGGTCTGCATCTAAAATTTCTTGCGCTTTGGCCAAGTTAATGCTGACTTTGCTGGCTTTATTCCAAGGTGTATCTAAGATCACCTCTAAATAGTTGCGAACAACAGCAGCTTCGCTTGACGCAGGTTGCATCGCTTTTAATTTACGGAATTCATTTTCTGCTTTCTTACGCACATGCTCAGGCAAATCTGCTTCAGCAAGACGTTTTTCAATTTCTGCAACGTCATCTTCTGCACCGCCATTCATGTCAGAAAGTTCACGCTGAATCACCTTCATCTTTTCATTGAGGAAGTATTCGCGCTGATTTTTCTCCATTTGACGTTTTACAGAATCATGCAGTGTTTGTTCAATCTGCTGTTCTTCAGACTGTTGCAACAAATAAGTCATTAATTCTTGCAAATGCGCTTCAAAAGCATCGTGCTCTAAGAATTTTTGTTTCACATCAATGTTTAGCGGTACACGTGTTGCAACAAAGAACAATAATTGCAGTAAGTCATCAATTTTATTGGCAGCCGCAATCAGTTCACGTGCATTACGTAGCTTAGCCTCAGCGTACTGAGCAAACAGCGTGCGTAGTTCTTCAACACGATTTTGCTGTGCATCAGCATCAGTATCAATGGTCATTGGACTTAAGCTATGCTCAGCAGTCAAATAATCATTGTCATCAATGATTTTTTCGAGTTTAGAGCGATGCAAGCCTTCAATTAAGACCTTAATGCAGTTCTCGTCATTTTCGTGATTTACAACCTGCACAATCTTCGCGACAGTACCGTATTGATATAAGTTTTCGTGATCAATTTCTTCTGTAAGCGAATCTTTTTGTGCAACTACAAATACTAGATTGTCACTGTTACGAGCCACATTCACTGCGTTAATCGATTTTTCACGACCAACAAACAGTGCAATTTGCATATGCGGGTAAACCACCACGTCACGCAACGCTAAAAGCGGTAAAACGCTAGGAACTTCGAGTTCTAAGCTTTCTTCATTCATAATAAGTTCAGACATGGGCACTCCTAATGAGTGACAACGGTGTTGCCATATTTTTTATAGTGATGGGTATTTTAAAAATTACAAGGGCGACGTGATATAAATTGTGCAAAAAATAAGTAAATATATGTTTTTTAACCATTGTTAATGGTCAAAATGATCAATTTAACGTTTGAAACGTAGAATGCGTTGCGGCGTTAACAGTGCATCGAGGGGTTGATCCCATTTTTCACGCTTTAAACATGATTTATAAAGTTGAAACTCATGTGCAAGCCCTAAGCGAAAAGGTCGCTGAATAGCGCTGGCAAGGGTTTTATCATAAAAGCCACCGCCCATGCCAATTCGAGTACCTGCTGTGTCACAGGCCAATAACGGCATAAGCACTAAATCTAAATGGCCAATATGTAACCCTCTTGCACGTATAGGCTCTCGCATCCCTAGACGATGGGGTACAAAGCGCTGTGTACGGAATTGATGCTGTGAAATTCGCACCCATTGTAAGCGTTGGTTCATATTACAAATGAGAGGTAAATACACTGCTTTACCGTGTGCAAAGCAATATTCAATGATTTTTTGGGTATGGATCTCACCAAAGGCATGTAAATAGATACCAATGTGCTGGGCATGTTGAAATTCTGCGAGGCGAATTAAACGGTTGAGAGAGGCTTGTTCAGCTTGTTTTTGTTGGAATTTATTGAGGCCACGGCGTTGCTGTCTTAATTGTTTGCGGAGCTGTTTTAAATCGACACAAAATTCAGGCATACGAGAAGCAGAAGTAACAGAGCGTATGGATAGTCTAATCCTTTTATAGAACAACTGCATAGCGTTTGTATTGCGAAATGGGCGCTTGTGTGTAGTGACCATGAGTTTACGGTTCATCGGATTGGGTTATTTTGGTCGGATAAGCTTATTTATTGTTGAACTACATTTGTATATTAATTTGTCTTGATCTGGCCTTAGAAAGGAAAAGCCAGCAAGTTTAATCCGCAAGAAAATAAAAATATGGAAATACAGGAAGGACAAAAATGACAAAGCGTACACCATTATTTAAATACGGTTTAGGGACAGTTTTGGCACTTGCAAGCTGTTGTGGCCTGAGTCATGCAGCCCCATTAAATAGCCAGCAAGTTTTTTTTGTGGGCAATAACTGGGATGGCACGGTAACAGTGATTCGGCCTTCGGGTGACTTTGCTAAAATTGGCGTGATTAATATGGTGCCAGATCGTAAAGAGCGCCTGAAAGAAATCTATTTAAACCCCATCAAGCTGGTGGCGTATAGCTATATTCGAAATACCGCTGGCGAGGGCAATGACCAATTGGTTGACGACATGTATTCCACGCCAGATGGTAAGTCTGTGGTGGCATCGCGTCCAAGCTATGCAGATGTGGTGTCTATTGATATTGCAAGTGGAAAAATTAATTGGCGAACTTCTGTAGAAGGCTTCCGTGCAGATCACATGGCAGTTTCACCTGATGGTTTACGTGTGGCGGTATCGGCTTCTTCTGGTAACGTGGTGCAGGTATTAGATATTCAAACGGGTAAAGAATTAGGTCGCTTTGATACTGGTGATAAACCTCATGAAAATATCTATTTTGCGGGTGGCACTAAAATTATCAACTCAGCCATTGGTAATGTTGAAACGCCAATGGATGCAAGCTGGCAAGATTTTACCAAAGGAAAGCGTTATCTCACGATTGCAGATGCCAATAACTATAAGATATTGAAAAAAATTGACTTCAGGCCAGCGCTGGATGCCTTTGGACGTAAAGATTTATCCAATGCTGTTCGACCGATGGTGTTAAGTAAAGATGAGTCAAAAATTTATGCCCAAGTATCATTTTTTAATGGTTTGATTGAATACGATTTGAATCAAGACAAAATCACACGCATTGGTCAACTACCAGGTAGCTCAACGATTCCTGCTGACCGTACCAAGTGGGTGAATGACTCACGCCATCATGGTTTATCGATGAGTGCAGATGGTGAGAAACTGTGTGTCGCAGGCACGATGGATGATTATGCAACTATCGTTGACCGTAAAACTTTAACCGCAGCCAAGTTAATTCCAGCAGGTAAACCGTATTGGGCAACCCGTAGCCCGAATGGCAAAAGTTGCGTGATTTCTGAAAGTGCCAATGATGTAGTGACCGTAATTGATTTTGAGACAGGCGAGAAAGTGCTGAGTGTACCCGTTGGCAATCATCCTCAGCGTGTGCGTATAGGATATGCACCTGCAGGATGGAGCAACTAAGGTGATGGACTGCATAAAGCGAGTACATTCCACTCGCTTTATGCATGAAGTTTTAAGCAATTTCGCGTAGATACAAGGATGAGCAAAAGGAGTGCTTATGCGTCATTCATTACAATATGCAAGTTTGGCCCTCGTGGTTGTGTTGGGTGGATTTGGGCTGAGTAAAATATTACAGCCAGCAGAAGCTATGCAAACGCAACAACAGAAGAGCGGCGAGGTAGAGCGACCATTACAAAACACTGTGTCACAGCCTCAGTCTAAAGAGACACAGCAGACGACGACGCTTATTTCGCAAGTACCACAGCAGGTGAGTCCTGAACTTATTCAGCAACGCGACGAGCTATATCAAGCTTTTGAGCAACTAAGTTATCGTTTAAGTCATGGGCAACAGGTTGATCCTCGTGAAGTCGATCGATTGCTCAAAACGCAAGTGAATTTGGTTCGTGTAGGTGCATTAACAGCGGATGATGCGATTCACTATAGTCAGTTTTTAAAAAAGATCATGCCTGATATGGAACGCAGTTTGGATGGATATATTCAACAGCTTGAGCAATTGAAATCTTAATTGAAAAGTATTGGGTATAGCCGATTCGATTGAGTCTTAAGATAAAAAATTGGCGATAAAAAAACTTCCCGAAGGAAGTTTTTTTATGTTTTTACAGCATACTCAGTTTGATACACACCGTGTCATGCTTAAGCTTGAGCATTAAAGCCCTGCAATTTTAGCGCGAGCAGCATGTAATTTTTTATAGCTTTCAATCAGACGTAAATGACGGTCTAGACCTTCAAGTTGCATATTAGTTTCAGTTAAACCATAGAAACGAACCTCGCCTTCAACTGTGCCCATTACTGCATCCATACGTTCATCACCAAACATGCGACGGAAATTGTAGGCATAGTCTTCGAGTTCCATTTCATCATCCAGCATGACTTCAAGAACTACATTCATACACTGATAGAATAAACCACGTTCAACAGTATTGGTGTTGAACTGAAGGAATTGGCCTACCAAATCATGTGCTTCTTCAAATTGCTCTAGTGCAAGATAGATGAGAATTTTCAGCTCTAAAATGGTTAATTGCCCCCAAACGGTATTGTCATCAAACTCAATACCAATCAAGGTTTTAATTTCAGTGTAGTCATCTTCATCCGCTTCTTCTAAGCGTTCAACTAAAGCCTCAAGTTGTTCGTCATCTAAACGGTGCAGATTTAAAATGTCTTCACGGTAAAGCAGTGCTTTATTGGTATTGTCCCATACAAGGTCTTCAACCAAATAAATTTCAGAATAATCAGGGACTAAAATACGGCAGGCTGTTGCACCAAGGTGTTCATAGACCGCCATATAAACTTCTTTGCCCATCTCTTCTAAAATAGCAAACAAAGCGTCCGCAGATTCTTGGTTGGCATTTTCACCTTCACCAGCAAAATCCCATTCTACAAATTCGTAGTCAGACTTTGCGCTAAAGAAGCGCCAAGACACCACACCGCTTGAGTCAATAAAGTGCTCTACAAAGTTATTAGGTTCTGTGACTGCATTTGAACTAAAGGTTGGTTTTGGTAGGTCATTTAAACCTTCAAAACTACGGCCTTGTAATAGCTCAGTTAAGCTACGTTCAATCGCGACTTCCATATTTGGATGTGCACCAAAGGATGCAAACACACCGCCAGTACGTGGATTCATTAAAGTCACACACATGACAGGGAATTCACCGCCCAATGACGCATCTTTAACCAATACAGGGAAGCCTTGTTCTTCAAGGCCTTGGATGCCTGCAACAATACTTGGGTACTGAGCCAAAAACTCAGCAGGTACGTCAGGCAAAGTTAATTCACCTTCTAAAATTTCACGCTTAACTGCACGTTCAAAAATTTCAGATAGGCATTGTACTTGTGCTTCCGCTAAGGTGTTACCCGCGCTCATACCATTTGAAAGATATAAATTTTCAATCAAATTTGATGGGAAATATACAGTTTCTTTATCAGATTGGCGTACAAAAGGGAGTGAGCAAATGCCACGTTTTGTATTGCCTGAGTTGGTGTCGTAAAGATGCGTACCCAATAACTCTTCATCAGGATTGTAAATTTCCAGCGTATATTCATCTAAAATTTCGCTTGGTAATTCACCATTTGGACCCGGTTGGAACCATTGTTCTTCTGGATAATGCACAAAAGGCGCATTGGCGATTTCTTCACCCCAGAATTGGTCGTTATAGAAGAAGTTACAGTTTAGACGTTCAATAAACTCACCGAGTGCAGATGCTAAAGCACTTTCTTTCGTTGCACCTTTACCATTGGTAAAGCACATTGGCGATTGAGCATCACGAATATGTAAAGACCAAACATTTGGCACAATATTACGCCAAGATGCGATCTCAATTTTCATGCCTAAGTCCGCCAAAATACCCGACATTTTGGCAATAGTTTCTTCTAAAGGACGGTCTTTACCTAAAATATAAGTATTATTTTCAGCAGTCAGGCTTGGAATCAGCAAGGCTTGAGCATCAGCATCAATGCTTTCAACTTCTTCAATAATAAATTCTGGACCCGTTTGAATAACTTTTTTAACAGTGCAACGGTCAATTGAACGCAAAATCCCTTGGCGGTCTTTTTCAGAAATATCTGCAGGCAACTCCACCTGAATTTTGAAAATTTGCTTGTAGCGGTTTTCAGGGTCAACAATATTGTTTTGAGAAAGACGGATATTGTCTGTCGGAATGTCACGGGCTAAGCAATAAACTTTGACAAAATAAGCCGCGCAAAGTGCAGAAGACGCTAAAAAATAATCAAAAGGGCCTGGTGCCGAACCATCACCTTTATAACGGATTGGCTGATCGGCAATCACCGTGAAGTCATCGAACTTAGCTTCTTGTCGAAGATTGTCGAGATAATTAACTTTGATTTCCATGTAGGCACCTAAATTCTTAGTTGTCATCACGGACAAATAAGCAGTAAAAATGAATCAAGCCGAACGCTAGGATAAACATTGACTTAAAAAATATGAGCGGACACTGACATACAAAACTTTGGTGTTATGTAAGGCATAGTCCTGAATGCAGCATATTATAGAGGGAATTTGCAGTGATGATAACTTTAAGTCGCTTATTCATACGCTTTATGTTTGCTTTGACGATTTATGTCCCTTCAGCACAATAAAAGTAGGACATTTGCTTGTGCTTTAAAAGGTTGATACTAGGCAGTATTGTGGACAACTGATCCCTCTAAATTCTTAAAATATTTCTGTTCAAAAGCTTCTGGGCTTAACCAACCATTTGCAGAATGCCTTCTGACCCGATTGTAATAAATCTCAATATAGTCAAACAAGACAGCATTCGCCTCTTTTCGAGTGGCAAACACACTGTCATGTACCACATGACCTTTCAATGTATGAAAAAAGCTTTCGGTCACTGTATTATCCCAACAGTTCCCTCTGCGTGACATGCTTTGAATACAGTTATTCGTTAATAATAGCGTTCTAAAATCACAACTACAGTACTGTGAGCCTGAGAAGCATTGCTTCGCAAGTGAATGTACCATGACACCCGTTGGATACCCTTGACGAGCCATTGCATAATGAAACGCATCACACACCAATTGACGGTCTATTCGATGGCTGGTTTGCCACCCCACAATACGACGACTAAATAGATCCAGCATCACACATAAATACAGCCAACCTTGCTTGGTACAGATATAGGTAATATCCGTTGTCCAAACCTTGTTAGGCTGAATGACTGTAAATTGACGCTCTAACAGATTGGGTGCTGCAGGAAAACGATGGTTTGAATCAGTCGTATGCTTGTATTTACGCGAAATCCTGCTGCGTAAACCCAGCTTTTTCAGCATTTAACCATTTCTTGTATCTCCAAAGTTTACGTTACGTTATCTTTAGAGGGAAGTGCTGTCCATTATTTTGGCTAGGACAGAAAAGCGGCTACTAATTTAATAGTAGTCATTTTGTTCTTTCTGTAGGTTTCGACTTTAGTTAAACGTCTTTGAAAGTCTTTTAATACCTTCGCCATTTATGGCTTAAAGTTGTGCTAAATACGAGTGAGGGAAATGACAAAGAATTTATTGTATATTTGGCAGGATATTAGAAAAATAAATAAAAACAGAATTTTATAATAATTATAAGAGAGAAAATAAATAGCTCCGAAGATGCCGCTGCATGTCGTTACCCTGAACCCGAAGAAGTTCAAGGTGGACGCGACGCATACTTGCTGGGTTTCCTACACGAAGGTAGGCATACACTCTAAATATGCAGAACACAATCCGGAGATTTAAGTATCGGCAGGGATATAGACGCGCTGGCGAACACCTCAGAGTTATGCCAAGTATAGCGAATAACGAGGCTTTGGCAAATCTTTTGGCATGTATAACTGTAAAGCGATGTTTAATTGGCTAGGCTTTAGGCAAAAAAAATCTTGCTTATTCAGCAAGATCTTCTACTTCTTCAAGAATAGCTTGGAGCAAGCGCTCACAATGTTCGTACTCTTGTAAACTTTTATTCATACTGAGCACTTCTTGCATCAACTCTAGCGCTACCATAATGATCAGTTTGCTAGGTTCCATACGCGGTGCTTTACGACGGAACTCATCATATTTGTCATTGAGGAGTTGAGCTGCGCGTTCGAGTTCTGGCTGTTTTTCTTGCGTTGTGGCTAAACGAAAGTTATGCCCTAAAACTTTTAAATCTACTGGAATTGCTTCGCTCATGCTTAAACTTCCTCATTAACATCGGCAGGGTGGGCCAATTGTTGAATTTCTTGCGCATGATGATCTTGTGCGGTACCCAAGACAGATAAACGCTGAATAATCGCTTCAACTTTTGCTTTGGCATGCTCATTTTTTTGTAATAAGCGTTCGCGTTCTTTTTCTAAGTTTTGAATTTCTTGCTGCGCATGGCGCTGCTCATTCTGAATTTTCTCTTTGACAATGCGTAACTCATTACGCTCAGACAAAATTTCTTGAAAGCGATTTTTTAAATCGGTGCAACTTTTTTCTAAACGACTATAGCGATCCGCTAAGGCCGAGGCATCTGTATTGAGCTTTTGAAATTGACTTCGAGATTCAGCGAGTTGCTCAGTCAGGTTATCAATTTCTTCTTGTTTCTTGGTGATGATGCCATTTTTTTGCACAATTTGACTATGGTGCTGTTCATTCGCTGAGTTCTTATCTTCAGCTAAAGCATCATTTTCCGATTCATAATGCGCGAGGCGTGTTTTTAAAACACCTATATGCGCTTGCAGACGCTGTAATTCTTCTAACATATCGTGGTCGCACAGTATTGCAAACAAAGGTAATATATAAGAAGTATAGAGATTGGATAAACGAATGCAAGACGATATTTCAGGTTGGTCGGAATGGGACCAAAATTTTAAGGCAATTGAAGAGATTTCAAGCCCAAGTGAGTTACACGGCCTGCTTACAGGTATAGTTTGTGTGTCTCAAGCACCTACGCGTGATGAGTGGGAACAAATTTTATCTACACTTGAAGTGCTCGAAATTCATCCTGAAGCTTTAGCAATACTGACTGACGAATCAGAAGATATTGCAAATGCATTGTCTGATGACGAATTAGACTATTTACCCCTACTTCCAGATGACACACATTCATTGGCTGAGCGTGTACAAGCCTTGGCAGATTGGTGTGCAGGTGTGGTACTTGGTTTTGGTTTAGCAGCAGGTCACTTACGTGCTGAAGAACATGAACTGATTGAGCATTTACAAGATGTCGCTGCTGTAGAGTTTGATGAATCTGACGATGACGAAGAAGGCGAAGAAAGCTACCAAGAATTATACGAATTTGTGCGTTTAATTCCTGTAAGTTTGTCGATGGGGCGTAAGAAAGTAGAAGTGTCTGAGACGCCTTTATTGCAACTACACCTTGGTAAATCAAATTCCCAAGCAAATGCTGACAGTACTAATGTTGTAGAAATGTTTACACCGCACCGTCCGAGTTAATCGGGCGTTGTGTTTCCAAATTTCATTTTCAATTCGAGCTTTTAAAAACCAATGAAAAAACTGACTCAAGAAGACTTTCAAGAACGTCGTGATCATCTCGCAGCTGAAATGGGTTTACGCAGTATTGCTATTATTTCGACGCGTGCAGAAATGTTACGTAACCGAGATGCTGATTATAAGTATCGTAGCGATAGCAGTTTTTTCTATTTGACAGGTTTTGCAGAGCCTGAAGCGGTTGCGGTGATTGAAACCTTTGATTCGGAAGAAGACGGCTATAGTTATAGCTTATTTTGCCGTGAACGTGACCGCGAAATGGAAATTTGGAACGGTTACCGCGCTGGTGTAGATGGCGCGGTAGACGATTATGAAGCAGATGAAGCTTATGCGATTGATTTGCTTGATGAGGAAATTTTAAGCAAGCTTCAAAATAAAGATAAGTTATTTTACCGTATTGGACAAAATGCCGAATTTGATGCACGAGTTACAAAATGGTTAGCAACAGCGGGGGGCGAAAGCCGTCGCGGTCATGCGATACCGGGTCAAGTGATTCAGCTTGACCGTATTGTAGATGAAATGCGTTTGCAGAAATCTGCAGATGAAATTGAACTGATGCAAATTGCTTCTAATATTTCAGCACAAGCACATACACGCGCTATGCAAACGGTTAAACCGGGCATGATGGAATACGCGCTAGAAGCTGAACTGAATTATGTTTTTGGTAAAAATGGCTGTGTGCCGTCATATAACAGTATTGTTGGTGGCGGTGAAAATGGCTGTATTTTGCACTATGTAGAAAATGATAAAGAATTAAAAGACGGCGATTTGGTACTGATTGATGCTGCTTGTGAATATCAGCAATATGCATCAGATATTACCCGTACTTTCCCAGTCAACGGCAAATTTAGCCCAGAACAAAAAGCGCTTTATAATGTCGTGCTAGATGCGCAAATTGCTGCGATTGATGCGGTACGCATTGGCAACTCTTATAAAGAACCGCATAACGTTGCAGTACGTATTTTAGTTCAAGGCTTACTGGATCTTGGCATCATGCAGGGTGATCTTGAGGAAATTATTCAGAAAGAAGCCTACCGTCAGTTTTATATGCATGGCACAGGGCATTGGTTAGGTATGGATGTGCATGATGTGGGTTCATATAAACTAGATGGCGAATGGCGTGCTTATGAAGCAGGGATGGTCGTGACTGTAGAGCCAGGATTGTATATTGCACCAGATGATGAAACAGTGGATGCAAAATGGCGTGGTATTGGTATCCGTATTGAAGATGATGTGGTGGCAATGCCAAATGGCCCACATGTTTTAACAGCAGCAGTTGTGAAATCTGTAGAAGATATTGAAGCGCTGATGGCGAAAGCGAAAGTTGCTTAAGTTAAGACAGTAGTAAAAAAGCCGATCAGATGATCGGCTTTTTTACTTCATTTAAAGATTAAGATTTTTGCAAAAATTCAGTCGCTAATTTTAAAAATTCTTCCGGTTTTTCATATACAGCCATATGTCCAGCTGCCAGTTCAGCATATTCAGCGTGTGAAATCAGCGCTACAGCGTCTTTGGCCAGTACACTTGGCACCATGTAGTCATAAGTACAGCCAATCACCAAGGTCGGTTTGTTGATTTTCTTCGCTTGAGCAGTCACATCGGTATGAATCAGCAACTCAGCTTGGCGGATAAATCCTTCCCAATTATTGGTTTGCAGCGTGTTTTCTAAGGTTTGCGCCATGGTATTTTCATCCCATGCCGAGGTGAAGTTTGCGCTAAAACCTGTTTGAATAATAATACTCGACATCGCTTTACGGTTGTTTTGACCTAAATCTTTCCATAGCTCAAATTGGAGCTTAGTGCGTGCATTGCCTTTAAGATAAGGGGCCAATAACACCACAGATTTTACATATTCTGGGTATTCTGCTGCGATATAAGTCGAAACACTGGTGCCTAATGAAAAGCCAATTAAATCAAATGGCACAGCATCGGCAGCTTTTGCCGCTGCAATCACTTGTTCTGCCAATTGAGCAGTGCTTAAAGGCTGGCCCTCATCGGTTGTTTCACCTGAACCCGAATAGTTTGGACGAACCACTTTATAGTGCGGGGCAAGAAATTCAACAAAATGCCCCCAGTTCGACTCGGAGTTTGCGCCTGCGCCATGCACCAGCACGATGTTTAATGGGCCGTCGCCATCAACGCTATAGGAGATTTTTGCATTTTCGATTGTTGTAAATAAGTTCATTCGTTGTACATTCTCATGTGTTTGGAATGAAATCACTATAAACTCTGACAGCACTGTGAGAGTCAAGGGGGTAAAAATGCAAATTGGTCAATTAGCTAAAAAATCAGGCATCAGTATCCGCATGCTTCGTTATTATGAACATCAAGGATTAATCGTTCCGATGCGCAGTGAGTCAGGCTATCGCATTTATAATGCCAAGGATGAAGAGCGACTTCGCCGTATCCGCATCTTGACCAAGGCAGGGCTGACTTTACAAGCCATCAGCCTGTTACTGCCGTGTATTTCGGTTGAACAACTAGATGTCGATCCTTGTGAACAAGTCATCGATTCGCTGAAAAATGAATTAGACAATATCAATAAAAAAATTGAAAATCTTCAAATCAGTCAGCAGTATTTGTCTGATTATTTAAACATTTTACAGCAAAAAAAGAGCATGTTGACTTAAGTGCATAACGCGTCATGTTTTGGATAAAACACGATTTTCTCAATCATTCTAAAAGCTTGAGCAACTTACTGATGCCATACTCAATATCGGTTTTTTTGACATGATCGCGGGCCAAACTTGAAATGCCAATCAGGAAACTATCAAAGATAGTGGCTAATCCAATGCTGTCTATATCCGTTGATATCTCACCAGATTCGATGCCGCGCTGTAGGGTTTGAATAAAGCCTTGGCGAGTTTTATGCCGAGATTGTTGCAAGATTTCCGTTACATGCTGGTTCTCTGCAGAAGGTGCCAACACGGTGCTCAAAGCCACCATACAACCCAAAGGATGACTTGGATCATATTGCATATTTAAAGATTGCTGTAAGGCTAAGGCGATTGCGTCTTTCGCAGATAGCGTGTTATCCCACAGCGCCTCAGTCACCGTTGCATAGGTATCGATGTAGTATTGGCTTACTTCTTGAAACAAATTTTCTTTAGAACCAAAGGCTGCATAAAAACTCGGGGAAGAAATATTGCCCATAGCCACTTTTAGTTGGCTTAAAGACGTTGATTCATAACCATAATTCCAAAATAAATACATGGCCTGCTTCAATGCCTCATTGCGATCAAACTCTCTAGGACGTCCAGTCTTCGCCATCTCAATTCTCCTGTCACAGAATATTAATATACTAATCGATATAGAAGTCGTTGACAAAAGTCTATTCATTGTTTTTAATTGTGTACTGATCGATATATAAGTGTAAGCGCAATTGAAATGGCGCAAAACAATCAGTCAATTAAAAGTGAATAACATGATGAAACAGTTAGAAGATGTATCGCTGGATTCTAAAAATAATGCGCCGATGCCAGTTTTTGCTTTATTGGCACTGGCCATGACTGGCTTTATTTGTATTTTTACCGAAACCATTCCAGCAGGTTTATTACCGCAAATCTCAGCAGGGCTGAATGTTTCTGAAGCCCTAGCGGGACAGTTGATTACGATTTATGCCCTTGGTTCTTTACTGATGGTAATTCCACTCACCATTTGGACACGTGCATGGCCAAGACGCCGTACTTTACTCCTGACGGTATTTGGTTTTTTGCTTTTTAATTCAATTACAGCGCTGTCTGATCATTATATTTTGACTTGTATTTCTCGCTTTGGCGCAGGCGCCGCAGCAGGCTTGGCATGGAGCCTATTGGCAGGCTATGCAAGACGCATGGTCAGTCCAGCTCAGCAAGGCAAAGCTTTAGCAATTGCCATGGTCGGGACACCCATTGCGTTGTCACTGGGCATACCTTTAGGCACTTGGCTGGGGCAGATGATTGGTTGGCAAATGACATTTTTCTTGATGTCTGCTTTGGCGATTGCCTTGGTGATTTGGATCTTTATTGCAGTTCCAGACTTCCCCGGTGAAACAACGCGGCCAGAAAATTTAATTTTCAGCGTATTAAAAATACCCGGTGTATTTTCAGTACTGGCAGTGATTGTGACGTGGATGCTGGCGCATAACATTTTATATACCTACATTACGCCATTTTTGTCTTTGTCCCATTTGGATGCAAATGTTGACCAGATTTTATTTTTATTCGGTGCGATGGCTTTACTCAGCATTTGGTTTACAGGTCATTTAATTGATCAGCATCTAAGACATTTGGTCATTGCCAGTTTATTGATCTTTTCAGTGATTTCACTGTTCCTCGGACTGTTTTTATATTCAGCGCCCGTGGTGGTTTTCAGTATTGCCATTTGGGGATTGACCTTTGGCGGCGCTGCAACACTTTTACAAACGGCATTAGCACAAGCAGCAGGACAGCATGCCGATGTTGCCTTGTCTATTAATGTGGTGGTTTGGAATGGCGCAATTGCGCTGGGCGGTATTTTGGGTGGCTTATTGCTCAATCAATTTGGCGCACAAGTTTTGCCTTGGGTCATGCTGTTGATTTTAGTCGTGGCGTTCATCATTGCGCTTTGTGCCAAGTCGAATGGCTTTAAAACTCAGTATCTCTAAACCCATATTTCTAAAGATGAAACAAACAAAAAACGATTCTAAGTAAACACGAAATGAAGATTTAAACGTTGTTCAGTTTGAGTCAAACGCAACAATCAACAAAGCAGTAAATACACAATCAAAGAGGTTTAATTTTATGAAAAAACTACTACTCGCAACATTTACGTCACTGACTTTAGCTCAATCCGTGATGGCTACACCGCAACTGAATACCACACATGAATTTCCTGTGATGAAGGGATATAGCAGTTATTATGATGATATTGATGGCGTGAAACTGCACTATGTGAAAGGCGGAAAAGGGCCTTTGGTATTTTTAGTTCATGGTTTTGGGCAGTCTTGGTATGAATGGCACCAGCTTATGCCGACTTTAGAAAAAAATTACACAGTTGTTGCGGTCGACTTGCCGGGTCTTGGGCTTTCTCAGCCGCCAAAATCTTTTAAAGGTTCAGATGTATCTGAAATCTTATATAAGTTGGCAACAAAATTAAGCAATGATCAGCCGTTTTATTTGGTTGCACATGATATTGGCATTTGGAATAGCTATCCAATGGCAGTGAAGCATCAAGATAAAATTAAAAAATTGGTGTTTATGGAAGCGCCGATTCCAGACAAAAGCATGTATGAATTCCCTGCATTCTCAGAACAAGGCGAATCATTGGTTTGGCATTTCAGTTTCTTCGCAGCCAAACAAAACCTAGCTGAAACCTTAATTAAAGGACATGAAAAATTCTTTTTAACCCACTTTATTCATGAGCATGCCACCAATAAAACAGTATTTACACCACAAGTGTTAGACATGTATGCCAAGTCGTATTCGAAACCGCATACGCTGAATGCATCATTTGAATATTACCGTTCTCTGAATGATTCAATTAAAGAGAATGAAAGCATTTCCAAAACCAAATTGAATATGCCAGTGCTTGCGATTGGCGGAGGCGGTCATGGTGGTATGGGGCAATTCCAAGTAGATCAAATGAAGCAATATGCGACCAATGTGACGGGTAAAGTGATTCCAAATTGTGGTCATTGGTTACCTGAAGAGTGTGCGCCTGAACTGAATAAAACTGTGGGTGACTTTTTAAATGCCAAGTAAACACTAAGGATAAAACAACAAGGCTTAACATCAAGGCATCAGGTTTTTAGCTTGATGTGTCCATTTGAATGCATCAAAACATGACCAGTTCAAATGAAGTCGATTTAAATAAGCTGTGGCTGAGTCTGATGAACTCAGCCATTGTTATGATGATCTTGATTGATTTGCTATTTTTTAAGTGGAATATTTACGTCAAGCTAGGCTTTATTTTGTATTTATTCAGTGCAAATACCCGCAACAAATTTGTATTTCATTATAAAAAATCATGCCCTTGATGTAAGATAAAATCCATTACAGAGTATATGTATTTCGAGTGAATTTCCTAAATTCGAATACTTGATAAAAAAGGAAGCAAGCATGCAGCAAGAAGTCATCATTGTCGGTGGTGGTATGGTCGGTTTAAGTCTGGCACTCATGTTGGCCAAAGCCAAAATTGGCGTAAAACTTTTAGAAGCCATCAAATACCCAAATTATGATGATGCAAACCTTGCGCCTTATCACTCGAGTTTTGATGCACGAAACAGCGCTTTATCACGCCGTAGTGTACAAATTTATCAAGAATTGGGCTTGTGGGATGCATTACAAGAACATGCAGTTCCGATCTTAGAAGTGAATATTACAGAACAAGGTAGTTTTGGTAAGGCACGATTACTTGCAGATCAAGAGAAAGTCGAAAGCTTTGGACAAGTCATTGAAAATGCATGGTTAGGCCGTGTACTCCTTACGGAAGTTAAACAAGAACCATTGATTGAACTGATTGATGGTGTGCAAGTGACTTCACTCACGCAAGATGCAGACTTTGCTTATATTGAAGCTAAGCGTGGCGATTATACCCATAAATTACAAGCAAAAATCGTGATTGCAGCAGATGGTCGTGACTCATTTTGCCGTAAAGCCCTAGGCGTTGGCGCATCAGAACATGACTATGACCAAGTTGCGATTGTAACGACGGTACAAACTTCTAAACCGCATGGTCATGTAGGCTTTGAGCGCTTTAGTCCATTGGGGCCATTGGCATTATTGCCATTGCCAGGTGAATACCGCCGTTCAGTGGTATGGCCTGTTCCGAAAGGCACAGAACATGAATGGATTGGCGAAGACAAAGACCAACATTTCCTAGATGCTTTACAAGAAACCTACGGCGATCGTGCAGGAAAATTCCAAAAAACCGGTAAACGCTTTAGCTTTCCTTTGTCACAAGTGCTTGCAGAAAAACAAGCAGTGGGCCGTGTGGTATTAATGGGCAATGCTGCACATACCATTCACCCAGTTGCAGGTCAGGGCTTTAACCTGTGCATGCGAGATGCGCATGTCTTGGTGCGTTATTTAACTGAGCAAGTGGAAAAAAATGCCGATTTAGGCGAAGCAAATATGCTACAAGACTACGAAAAATCACGTCTCAAAGATCAGCAACGTGTCATTAAGTTCTGTGATTCTGTGGTACGTGGCTTTAGTAATCAAAATCCTATGCTGAAATTGATTCGCAACACAGGTTTAATGTGCTTTGAAAATATTCCGGGCATGAAGCAACTCGTAGCCAATTATGCGATGGGATTAAAATCATGAGTACATCAACACATGTTCTTGATGCTGTAATTGTCGGTGGCGGTTTAGTCGGCGGCTTAACGGCATTACTGTTGGCGCAAGGTGGTGTACAAGCAACTGTGCTCGATGCTGCACCTATTTTAGATGCAGAAAAAACTTTAGCTGTAACCAATCCACGTGTATTGGCACTGAGCCAAGCGACTATTCATTTGCTTAAAACTGTAGGGGTATGGGACATATTGGCCCGTCAGCAACCTTATACAGGCATGCAAGTGTGGAATAAAAACGGCTATGGTGAAATTAACTTTGGTACATCGTCAGAGCAAACACCAAAAGTTGAACATGCCCTCGGTTCAATGGTGGAGCCGAGTATTTTGAATCTGGCTATTCAGCAAAAAATGTTAGCTACGCTTCACGATTACCGAACTCAAGTGAAAGTAAAACGCATTGAGCGCGGTGTAGGTGTTTGGTTAGTACACTTGGCAGATGGCACAACGTTACAGACCAAACTGCTGATTGGTGCAGATGGTGCAAACTCATTTGTTCGTGAGCAAGCTTTTATTGAGCTGGATGTACTTGACTATAAACAAGCAGGTTTAAGCTGTGGTATTCGTACGGCACAAAAAAATGCGCATGTTGCCCGTCAAATTTTCTTAGAAACTGGGCCTTTGGCGTTTTTACCTATGACCAGTTTAAAAGCTGAAGAAAATGGCCATTGGCAATCTATTGTGTGGACCTTGCCAGATGATTATGCAGAAGAATATGCCAAGCTATCCGATGCTGAATTTACAGCATTGCTCACTCGTGAAAGCCATCACATGCTGGGTGAAGTTTTAGAGGCAACAGCGCGGGCAACTTTTCCATTGAAAGCTCGTGCTGCACAGCAATATGTGCAAGATGGCTTGGCCCTCATTGGTGATGCTGCCCATGTGATACATCCATTGGCAGGTCAGGGTGTGAATATTGGTTGCTTAGATGCGGCCGTGTTATGTGATGTACTATTACATGACAAAGCGCGTGGCGTGTGGGCACATGAGCAAAGCCTCAAGCGTTATGAGCACCGCCGTAAAGGACAAAACGATGCCATGATGCATAGTATGTCTGCGATTGGTTGGATGGAAACCACACAACTTTTCCCTGTGGTCTGGGCGCGCAATTTTGGATTAAAGCAGGTTGAAAAATTACCAATGCTCAAAGATGCTTTTATGTCTCAAGCCAATGGCTTAGGGCTTTTAAAAGATACGCGTTATTCGGCTTAGCCTAAATTTGATATTTTTTAATCAATTGTTCATACAAGATTACGATTTTGGTTAAAAAAAATACAATTTTTTGATATTAGCCTCTAGGCGAAAAGCTCAGAGATTGCTAAATTCCTTCTAAATTGAGATTTAAATTTTACTTAAACATACAAGTCATTGGTGGGGAGATTTAAGATGACGGATATGAATGATTATGATGATGCAGAAGATTCTGCAGTTGATGATGATGAAGCGAAAGCCGCTGAAAAAGGTGCGTCAGATAGCGAAGATAGTGCATCAGACACAGATGTTGCCGAAGCGGAAACACTCACTGTAACGGCGAAGCAAAAGCAACGCGATGCTTTAGAAGATGAAGTCGCTGCGTTCTTAGCGCGTGGTGGTCGTATTACTGAAGTGCCACCAGACGAATCTGCGTCACGCGATTAAGTGCCAAAAAAGCCAAAAAACACCGCATTATGCGGTGTTTTTTTTCCTCATATTTTATCTGTTGTAGTGTTGCGGTTGGACGAGTATGAGTGTTTTTTTGAATATTTGCGCCAAAGTGCAAATAAGGGATACAAGACCAAATGTGCGAATAAAAGAAACATACAATTGATAATAAAAGCTGCCCAATAGGGCGGTGCATGCATTGCACCCATACATGCAATAAAGCTTTGAAAGATAAGTATAGTACTTAAAAAAAGATAAGCCATATAGCGATGATGTGCCCAAAAAGGAGTGAATTTGAGCACATTGCCGATCAGAAAATAAATGGAATACAGTATACAAACCATAAAAACGGCATCAGGTGACGGGTCGACCAAATCCTCAAAGCGGTAATGTCGATACGGTCGTGTGCCATAAAAACCGATATGTAATAAGCCTAAAATCCAAAATAGATTGAAGGTGCAAATCGGGAGTACGCTTTTTATCATGATTTTCATGCGTAAAATAATTCTCAGTTTTTGTTTTTAGATAGCGTAAAACAAAATGCAGTAAGGTGACAGTGTAGCAGAATGAAATATTTAGCTTGCACTAGATCAAAACAAGAGAATATCTAAAAATTAAAAAAAGCGTATGACTTTATAGGAAATACGCTTTTCATTTCGTTTGGATGTGCTGATGGCATCAGCTCTGCGCATGAAGAATGTTAATCTTCTTGCTGAGTGAGTTCTAAAGCACGTTGATAGGCCACTTTTTTCTTGATACCAGTTAAGTCTGCAGCCAATTGAGAAGCCACTTTAACTGAAAGGTCTTGGAGCAAGCGTGTTAAAAGCTGATCTAGCTTTTCTTGTTCCAAGTCTTTTTCTTCAGTTGCACCGCCAATCACAAGTACAATTTCACCTTTTTGTTGGTGATGATCAGATTCAACAAAACCAACCAATTCACCCAAAGTCATTTTTTTAATGGTTTCAAATGTTTTGGTAATTTCGCGTGCAAAACCGACTGGGCGATCAGCACCAAAGACTTCGGCCATATCTTTTACACAATCTAAAATACGGTGTGGTGCTTCATAAATAATCATGGTTTGCGTTTCGTCTTTCAGCTTATTTAAGGCATTTAGACGTTGTGACTGTTTAGAAGGTAAAAATCCTTCGAAACTAAAGCGGTCACTAGGTAGACCTACAGCGCTGAGGGCTGCAATGGCTGCACAGGCACCCGGTACAGGAATGACTTGGATGCCTTGTTCTTGGGCTGCACGAACCAGTTTAAAGCCAGGGTCACTAATCAGCGGTGTACCTGCATCACTAATCAGCGCCATGTTTTCACCATTCAACAAACGCTGAATAAGCTGTTCAATTTTATTGCTTTCATTGTGCTCATGACATGCAGTCAAAGGTGTTGGAATATTAAAGTGTTTGAGCAATTGTGCAGAAGTTCGTGTATCCTCAGCGGCAATAATATGAACAGACTTCAAAACGTTAATTGCACGATAACTAATATCATCTAAGTGCCCGATTGGAGTCGCAACAACAAATAACTGAGCACTCATAGGTTTCTCCATGTGGAATATAAGACCAAATAATAAAAATAAAATACTTGTGACCACCATTTTGGTGGGGGCAGTATCTTATGCCCAAGCAGAGGTATTGGTTATTTTACCTGAATCTGGCCCTATGGCGCGAGCTGCAAACAGTATTAAGCAAGGTTTCATGAGTGCTTATCAGGCATCAGGCTCAAAAGTGCCTGTAAAATTCGTAAATACTGATCAGACAAGTATGCCTGCACTATTGAAAAAAAATGTGAACGCCAAAACGCAAATGATTGTTGGGCCGTTGGCGAGATCAGAAGTGGATGCGCTTATTAAAGCAAAGCCGAAATTAAAAGTCTTGGCCTTAAATGAAGGGACATTGCAGGCAAGCAATGTGTTGCAATTTAGCCTTGCAAAAAAAGATGATGCCAGCGCATTAGCCCGCGTGATGAAAGAAGATCAGGTTGACGATATCTTGGTGTTACGTCAGTCGGGCACGGAATCTGAAAATGAACTATTTTTAATGGCTTTAATGACGAAAACTGAATTACCTATCCATGTGCTAGAACAACAGCCGAAAACATTAAAAAAAGGCCAAGCCCTAGTATTACTTGGTAATAATGAATGGTTACTTAGTTTGAAGTCCTTGCCGAAGAAAAATATTTACACTTTATCGAATGCCTTAGAGCAGCATAAACCTTTACCACTCGGGATAAAGTTTTGCGATGCACCTGCCTTGTTTGAACCCGATTGGGAGGATATGAAGCAAGCATACGCCCAACAAGCAGTAGGTTTGCCATACCAGCGCTTATTGGCCTTTGGTGGCGATGCATGGCAAATCAGCGCACTTTATTTAAAAACACCAAAAATGAAAACGGCCAATTTTGAAGGACGAACTGGGCAACTGAGTCTGAACGGCAACCAAATTCAGCGTACACCCCATTGTTATGCCTATCAGGCAAAGGGTTTGAAGCAGGTTTAATGACTTTTTGATAACTGAAAAAACAAGATTTAATACATCGAGACTAAGTAGAAAAATGTGAGCTGAGCACCTTAAATGACACAGGCAAGGAAGTTAGGCCAATGGGCTGAAACTGAAGCAGTTAAAATTGCACACGAAGCGGGTTATGTTTTAGTCCAAGCAAATTATCATAGTCGTTATGGTGAAATAGATTTAATTGTGCAAAAGGACCAAGACTTGGTATTTATTGAAGTCAAAGCACGATCACAAACCCATTATGCACTGGCAAGTGAAACCGTATCACGTAGTAAACAGCGCAAACTCATGCAAACGGCCTTAATATTTTTACAGCAATCACCACAATACAACGCATGTTATTGCCGTTTTGATGTGATTTGTTTTGATTTTTATCAACACTTTGCAAAATCCATACAGTATGACTTTTCAAAATGCCCTTATGATCAGCAGTGGATAGAAAATGCTTTTACTTTTGAGCAAGAGTTTATTACTCTTTGAACAAAATATACTGTGTAAATGCATAGATAGAATACGATCAAAAAATAGTGAAGGAGTCTTGCTGAGTGCTTAAACGTATTGCAATGACAATGTTTTGTGTAGCAAGTTTATCTGGCTGTGCAAGTTTTATTTCTGGTGGTACAGGGAGTGCACCTGTAGGTACGGAAAATGGCGCACGTTCTTTGGGTCAGGTCTTTATAGACTCATCTATTGTGCGCACTGCAAAAATTAACTTATATAAGCTCGACACACGCTTTAAGCAATCACGTGTCAATATTGAAAGTTTTCATGGCAATGTTTTGCTCACTGGCCAAGTACCAGACCAAGCTTTAAAGCAACTGGCTGAAGACAATGTCAGAGCCATGAGCGATGTAAAAACCATTCATAATTATATTACTGTAGGCAATCAAATTAGCTACGGCACCATTATGCAAGATACAGCAGTGACTGCGAATACACGTGCATTATTGATGAAAGCGCCAGTGGTTGCTGAAAGCAAAGTCCATGTGCATACCGAAGATGCAGTATTGTACGTAATGGGACGTTTAAACACGGCTGAGCTGAATGATTTGAATCAAGTGCTCCAGCAAGTGGGGAATGTCACTAAAATTGTGACCCTAATTGATAATGTTGACCAAGTTTCTTCGAGCTCACCTGCGGTTGCATCAAGTTTTGCACCGATGGTGAATGCCGTACCTGATACGCAAACTCCTGTTGCAATAGACCCTGATGCAGTAGAACCCAATGCCCCTTAAACAATTTTCGTCACATTTACAGCGTCTTAAAAGCCAACTTGATCAAAAAACAGCGTTGGCTAAAGCTATATATCGAGATTTTCGTATTTATGACTTGGGGAGTTTTGCGCTCAACCGAATGACACCTAAATCGGGCTATACGGTACAACGCAACATTCCCTATGGTTTAAAAGCTCGTCACCGTTTAGATTTGTACAAAGCCAAGCAATTGCGTGATTCACAGCCACTATTGGTTTTTGTACATGGTGGGGCTTGGATGCATGGTGATAAAAAAGAATATCACTTTGTGGGTGAGGCCTTTGCTAAAGAAGGCTTTAATGTGGCGGTAATTAATTACCATTTGGCACCTGAGCATATATTTCCAAGTTCAATTGATGATTTAACATTGGCATTGAATTTTTTAAATCAATCGAATCTGAAATTGAATATTGCTGTGGAAAATATAGTGCTTATGGGGCATTCAGCAGGGGCATTTAATGTGATGTCCGCGCTGTACCATCCTACGCCGTATCGTTTGCAAAATTTGCAGGCTATTCGAGCGATTATTGGCTTGGCTGGGCCTTATCACTTTGATTATAAAGGCGACCCCCTATGTGCGGATGCTTTTGATCAGAACATCCCGTATCAACAAGTGATGCCTTATTATTTTATTGAACAAAACCACGTGAAGCATTATCTGTTTACTGCGGAAAAAGACAATGTAGTCGGCCTAAGTAATAGTACAGATTTAAATGAAAAGCTTTTGGCTTTAGGTAATCACAGCCAATTGATACCTGTGCCTCGTGTAGGACATATCACAATGATTGGCTCAGTTTCGAGTTTGTTTAGCCGATTCTTTAGTACTAAGCGTCAAATTTTGCAGGCTTTGGACGATGTTTTTAAATAGAGCATCCTAAACTCAGTTTTATTGTGATTAAAAAACCGCTTCTGATGAGCGGTTTTTTTTCGATACCAGATCAATGATCTACAGGCTTTATAGCCATTCTTTGGTATCGTCAGCGGTAGTTGTACCATGAATGACATGCATAATCATGGCATGTGCGATACTGCCTTTAAATGGAATTTCGGGTAATTGATCAAATTTAAAGAAGGCTGCATCGCTAATTTCTTCTTCTTGTAAGCATAGCTCACCAGATTCATATTCAGCTTTAAATGCAATCATCAGGTTACTAGGGAAGGGCCACGGTTGGCTGGCCAAGTATTGAATATTTTTGATTTTTAAACCGACTTCTTCTTCGGTTTCACGGCGTACTGCATCTTCGAGTGTTTCCCCCACTTCTACAAAACCTGCAATTAAGCCGTACATTGGGCGGTATGCTCGTGCATTTTGAGCCAGTAGAATTTCATCTTTACCACGGGTAATAACCGTAATGACACATGGATTAACACGAGGATATTGATGATATTGGCATGCAGGGCAGACCATGGCATATTCAGTGGCATGAACTTCTGTTTTATGGCCACAATGGCTACAAAACTTATGATTACGACGCCATTCTAAAAGTTGAATTGCACGGCTGGCTTGTTCAAACTCTTTGACATTCCACAGCTGTAATAATTGGCGAATGGGAACGAGTTGATAGCCTGCGGGAATTTCATCTTGCTCTGTAAGATCACGGGCAATCACTTGATCACCCGTTTGAAGCCTCAGATCACTTGCTATACTTTCGACACGAGGAAGTTGAAATTGGTCATCAACCAATAATTGCTGTTGTTTAAAAATATAGGCAAGCGATAGATTTGACATTAGGCCACGGCTTTAAGTTTCTCACTACTGTCCAATGCTACCTGAAACATACTATGTAGAACAGGCTGTTTGTTTTTTAAATTTTCAATCAGCATGTCTGCACTTGCAAGGCCATCAAGTAGATGGTTAATTTCAGCTGCTTCAATTGCAGTAGAAGCCTCAACACGCGAAGAAACGAACTGTGCATTGGTATTTAGCGCAACTTGTCCTGTTTCGGCATTCAGGAACAGCATTGAACCACCAATTTCACGTAATTGAACTGCGACAGGCGCGAGACTCTGTAGGTCATTATTCTGTAAATATTGAACCAGTGTTTCGCTTGCTTGATCAATCAGTGCTTTGGTTTCGTTCAAGAGTACTTCATGTGCTTCATCTAAACGGTCGAGTGAAATATTCATGTTATTTACACGAAGTTGTAGACGGCTAGATGTGTGATGACGCTCTAAAACGCCAATTGAGTTCATGGCAGAAAGAATGCAATTCATTAATTGCTGTGCAAAAGTCTCTTCTTTTAAGATTTCACTTTGGCTTAATGAATTGGCCTGACGTTCTAAATCTTTATATGCTTCATTTAAATTCAGCACTTTAAAGATATTTGCCAGTTCTAACAGCTTCGCTTGAAGTTCCTGAGTTTTTTCAGGCGACATATTTTGGTAATTGAACTCGATATCGTTACGAATTTGCGCCATTTCAGTGGTCACAAGTTCGCTAATCGTGTGCATCGTACCAAAGTCAGGACCATATAAATGACGGCTAAACACTTGTAATTGCATGTCAGTTAATAGGTCTTCACCAATATTTAACTTGCCACGAATGTGCTGAGAAACTTCATCTTCTTGGCTAATACATAGACTTAAGATATTAGATAAATCAACTAGGCTCGCTTTAAAGCGCTCTGGCGAACTGAAGTACTGTGCAATATTGCGCTCAATAGACACCAGTGTGCGTAAACGTGGCTCATTAATCAGCAATTGATCAATTTGATTTAATGCCACAAACACCAAATTCCAATACTGTTTACTTGGGTGCTTTTCTGAAAGGCTGGCTAAATATGTACCTACAATTTTTAATGCTTGTAAGTCGAGCTCGCTTTCTTCTTGCTTAATTAACTTGTTGAGTGACAATTTGTATAAGCGGTGCACATATTTAGATTTTTCTAAAGTCGGTGCTTGAGGAAGATCAAAATCTGGTGTGATGCAATCGAGTAGTGACTCAATGTGTTGACCTTCAGTGGTCATTGGTTTACCCAAGCATGCTTCTAAGCGGTTGAGTGTATCCAACAAAAACTGCGGAATTTTTACTTCGCGTAAGCAAATAAACTCGATGTAACGTTTTAACATGGTGGTGCCTTCGCTGAGTGCGATGACATCTTTGGTTTGAATTGTGGCAGGATTCCCCATGATCTTGCGCATCAATTCTGCTGAGTATTGAGCGATCTTCGCTAAACTTGCCATATCAATCAGTGCAAGTACTTGCGCACATTGTTCAAATTGATTAAGAGCGTCGTCAATACCGAAAGGAAGGGTTTGATCTTCGACTAAAGTGCTGACTGCTGATTCGACCAATTTGATCGAGTTATCAACCTCATTTTTTATTATCAGCAATGCTGTTGGATCAAAATGTATAGAGGTTTGGTAAGACATGGATCTGCACCTTTCCTAGTGTTTTCTCTTGTTTGTGAACCGCCATAAAAGGCGGACCATCTTTTATCTTTAACTATAACGTAAGTGTTAATGTTTTAAATACAAAAATATACTAGGAAATTTAGTTTTTATTTTGCAAAAAGGCAAGGCGTTCCATGTTTTTCTTCAAATTGTTTGATCCAATTCTCATGCGCTTCGAGTTCTTCAGCACTTGGTCGGATCACGGGTAAATCAATTTGAATCGATTGGTGGCTGTTTTCACTCTGCGCATTTTCTGTGTGGGTGAGGGCATCAATATCAAAAGAGACCTGACCACCCGTCATTGCTAAGTATACGTCTGCTAGAATTTCAGCATCGAGCAAGGCGCCGTGGAAAGTACGGTCACGTTGTACAATTTCGTAGCGTCGGCTCAGTGCATCCAACGAGTTTTTTTGCCCTGGGTGTTTGGCTTTGGCCATTGCCAAGGTATCGGTTACGGCACAGACTTCTGAAAGCGCAGGGAAGCCCGCACGTTTAAACTCCATGTCTAAGAAGTTCATATCGAAGCTGGCGTTATGCGCAATAATTTCTGCACCTTTGAGATATTCAAACAGTGCAGGGGCAATTTCTTCGTATAGTGGTTTGTCTTTTAAGAAATCATCACTAATACCGTGGACATTTTCTGAGTCGCCCACGGGTTTAAGTGGCTTGATATAAATATGAATAGAACTACCGGTCAGTTTACGGTTGATCATTTCAATCGCGCCGACTTCAATAATACGGTCGCCATCTTGATAGTAAAAACCTGTGGTTTCGGTATCGAGAATCAGTTGGCGTGGGCCATGTGCTTCAATGCTAGGTGGGGTAACCATAATCATTGGATGCAGACCTTCAGCAGGTAAAATCACTGAACTTGAGTTTGCACTGAATGTGGTTGCAAGTGTGTTATTAGGCTGTGTGTTTTGAATGGACACAGGTGCTTCAGTTGTGTTTAAAGCAGGATCATTTTGCACGGCTTCAGGTGCAGTTTCTGTAACAGCTACAACTTCTGATGGTGGCTCAATTTCCGCTTCCCATTCTGACTCGTCTTCAGGTTCTTCTTCATCACTGCCAAGATCTAAACCAAAGGGATCATTTAAGAGCCAGTCGGGTTCAATTTTTTTTTTCGTTTCAGTTGCAGGAGCTTGTTTGAGCGCTAAAGCAGTGTTTTCTGCACCTAGATTCGCCAGTTGATCCGCCATTTCATTGCCTGGATGTCCTGCATGACCTTTGATCCAGTTCCATTCAATATCACGCCCTTGGCAAGTTGCGTCTAATTTTTTCCATAGATCTGGGTTTTTGACATCTTTCCAGTTTTTCTTTTTCCAGCCATGAATCCACTCTGTAATGCCTTGTTTGACATAGTTAGAGTCGGTCCAAATCACTAATTTAGCATCTGTTGGGCAGTGCAAAATACCTTCAATGGCTGCCGTAAGTTCCATGCGGTTATTGGTGGTTTCTGCTTCACCACCACAGATTTTTTCCTCAGCATTTTCGCCAATAATATATGCGCCCCAGCCACCCAATCCTGGGTTACCTTTGCAAGCGCCATCGACATAAAGCGTAATTGACTGAGCCATAAAAACTGAATCCGAATAAAAACATCAAAACTGAATGGCATATTGTATAACGCAAATCCATTCGATAGGTCTATATCAGGCTTATTTTTTAATTTCTTGTAACATTTATACTGAAATAGCGTTAAATTAACGCCTTGTGTCTGCGCCATGCTTCACTACAATGGCATATCAAAAAAAAATTTATACGAGATGTTCGGATTCTTTTATGTATAAACCAAGCAAGAACTGGTACGAGTTGACTTTGCCTGCATTATTCAAAATAACCGTTTTAGGATCGGCACTAGCAACCCTGGGTTTAGTGGGCTGTGCATCCTCGACCACAGCGACAAGTGCGCATAAGTCAAAAGTGGCAGGTTCGTCAGGTTTCTTAGATGCCAATAGCTTGGATGGCTTAGAAGATTTGTTATCTGCAACGGATATGCGTGCAGTGGAAGGTGATCGCCTATTGGTGCTCAAACATGGTGATGTTTGGAAGCGAATGACGGTCGGTTTCAAAATGGATTTAAACCATTGGGATTCGCGTATTGAAGCGCAGCGTGGTTGGTTCGCATCGCGTCAGCCCTATATTGACCGTTTAAGTGCGCGTGCGTCGCGTTATTTGTACCACACTGTAAAAGAAGCTGAACGCCGTGGTATGCCAACCGAGTTGGCGTTATTGCCAGTGATTGAAAGCTCGTATGACCCAGCAGCTACATCGAGTGCAGCAGCTGCGGGCTTATGGCAGTTTATTCCAAGTACAGGCCGTATTTATGGCTTAAAACAAACTACACAGTATGATGGCCGTCGTGATGTGGTGGAATCAACACGTGCAGCCTATGAGTTTTTAGGTAGCTTATATAATCAGTTTGGTTCTTGGGAATTGGCTTTGGCTGCTTACAACGCAGGCCCAGGTCGTATTCAGCAGGCGATTAACCGTAACCAAGCAGCAGGCTTACCAACGGATTATTGGTCATTAAAATTACCACAAGAAACCATGAACTATGTGCCACGCTTTTTGGCTGTTGCACAAATTATTAAAAATCCAAATGCGTATGGTGTGAGTCTTCCGCCGATTGCAAACCGTCCACACTTTAGAGAAGTGAGTGTTGGCGCGGCTAATTTAAATGAAATTTCTTCTGTAACAGGACTCAGCCGTGCGGAACTCTATGCATTGAACCCAGGTCATCGTGGGGATCAAATTGATGCAGCAAGTCCAATGAAGATTTTAATTCCTGCAGATATTAGCCCGTCAGTGGATGCAAAACTGAAAAAGTTATCTTCAGCATCGACAGGTTATTGGGCAGGTGGTGCAGCTTCAAGCCTGCCAAAGAACAACGTGACCATCACACCGTCTAAAGTGACACCGCCTGAGATGAACACGACAGTCATCACACCGTCTAAAGTAGCACCACCGGTGATTACGTCAACTCAAGCAAGCAAAACTACGCCACCAGCGCTAACTGCAAGTACAGTAGCTAAGGGCAAACCGTTGTCGGTAACGCCACAAGGTTCTTCTGCTTTGGCAGCCTTTGCAGCAAATACAGATATTCCAAGTGCACCGCGGATTCCTGTTGCGGTTAGCCCAAGTAAAGCCACGACAGTTAAAGTGACTGCTGAGCCTCCTGTAAGCACCAAAGAGCGTGAACAGATTATGGCGGCCATTAAGGCCGAAGGTGAAAATAAAACGGTTGATGAAGTTTTAAAACCTGTTGCGACTCAAGCAGAGCAAGCTGAGGTGGTTAAAGAGTTAAAAGCTTTGGCGCCACAAGGAACAGAAATTGTTGATCCCTATGATGGCAAAATTAAGCTGACAGCGATTCAAACCAGCCAATCGATTGCAGATCAACAAGGCAAAGAGCTGACCAAAGGCTTCGCTTATCCGAAGAGTGTTGCAGAGCAAACTGGCACTGACTCGGATGAAGCAAAACGCAACCAAGGCAAAAATGTCATTAAAACTGATTCTGAAATTGTTGTCGTAGCACCTAAGGGCAAACGCAGTACATATACCGTGCAGGCGGGTGATACCTTAGCGGTCATTGCCATGAAAAATGGTGTGAACTGGCGTGATGTCGCGAAGTGGAACCAAATGGATGCTGATGCCAAATTGTATGTTGGTACAAGTATTTATTTATATGACGCAAAACCGATTGTTGCTGAAGAGCCGAAAGCAAAAGTACAACCTGAGCATTATGTGGTGAAAGCCAATGATACGTTGACAGGTGTTGCAAGCCAATTTGGCTTGTCGGTAAAACAGCTGGCAGATTTCAATGGTTTAAATACGACTAGCGGTCTATTTGTAGGTCAAAAGTTGGCACTGAAAGAAACACCAGCATCAAAAGCAAAATTAGCTGCTGAAGCTAAAAAAGCTGAAACCGAAAGCAAAGTACAAAAAGTACAAACCAAAGTCTATACGGTGAAGCGTGGTGAATATTTAAAACTAATTGCTGACCGCTATGCTTTATCAAATCAGGAATTAGCAGACCTAACCTCGGGCCTCACAGCAGGCAGTAGTTTAATGGTTGGACAGAAAATTAATGTTCCATTAAACGAAGTTGAAAGTGCTTCAAGCAATTCAAATAAAGTTGAGTCGAAGCCAGAAACAAAGTCTGAACCAAGCTTTAAAACTGAAAGTTATAACGTCCAACGTGGCGATACCCTGTATAGCTTAGCCAACCAAAGCAAGATGACTGTTTCAGATTTTGCCAATTTAAATAATATTGCTGCAACAACCTCTTTACGTATTGGTCAGACGCTTAAAATCCCTGCATTAAATAAAGCACCAGAGCAATATACGGTGCAATCAGGTGATACGCTCAGCGCGATTGCAAATCGCTTTGAACTCAACATGGATGATATTGCGAGTTTAAATGGCTTTAGCCGTAATGCATCTTTGCGAGTAGGTCAGCGTTTAAAACTCACTGGTGAAGTGCCAGTGGCAGTAGTGAAAGCAGATCCACGTAAAGACAGCAAATCGGATACACGTGTAAGTAGTGGCGAAGCCAAAGATACGCATGTAGTGAAAGCGGGTGAAACATTGTCTGCGATTGCGCAAAAGTACCAGCTACAGTTGAGCTATTTAGCGGATTTAAACGGATTGTCACGTAATAGCACAGTACGTGTTGGGCAACGCTTGAAGATTGATGGTGATGTGCCTAAAGTAGAAGTCGATACACCCAAAACGAGTAAAGTAACGACACAGGCGAGCTCATCGTATAGCGGAAGCACTGAAAGCTATACAGTGAAGTCAGGCGAATCACTGAATGCGATTGCAAATCGTACGGGTGTGAGTGTTGCAGACTTGGCTGCGTTGAATAACCTAAATGCGCGTGCAGGTTTACGTGTCGGACAAAAAATTAATGTACCAAAGTTAGTCACGGAATACCGTATTAAACGCGGTGATACCTTGATTGGCTTGGCGAATCGCTATGGTTTGGATACTGCTGCTTTGGCTGATATGAATAATATGCAACCGAGCGCATCATTACGCATTGGTGATGTGATTAAAGTACCTAACTAAGCCAATACCGTGCAGGAAGCAACGTGAATAATTTATTTGCCAAGGGGCATCCTTATGTAATGGCACTTGGATGTGTCATGGCAATACAAGGGGCATGGGCTGCAACGCAGACCACGCCCTATATTGCAATTCATAGTCAGCCTTTATATGCCAACTTAGCGGCCATGCCGTATGCAAATGCTAAAGCGCCTAAAGGCGGTTATTTAAGTACAGCCAGCAATGGCACATTTGATAATCTTAATAGCATGAATGGTAAAGGGAGCTCTGCAGATGGCGTGAATTATCTATTTGATTCACTCATGAGCAGCTCTTTAGATGAGCCAGGGGTGATGTATCCCTTGCTTGCCACTAGTGCAACCTTTGACCCAAAAAAGACTTCGTATGTCATTTTTAATCTGAATCCTAAGGCTAGGTTTAGTGACGGTTCGACCGTTACTGCTGAGGACGTTAAATTCAGTTTTGATGCTTATCAAACCAAGTCAAATCCAGGTTTACAAATGTACTTGGCAGATTTAGCAAAAACAGAAGTGTTGTCTAAGCATCAAGTCAAAATGAGTTTTAAGTCGGACAACAATGCAGAAATGCCACTGATTTTGTCGCAGTTGCCGATTTACTCCAAAAAAGACTGGGCCAAAAAAGATTTTACCCGCATCAGCATGCAGCCGATTTTAGGCTCAGGGCCTTATGTGTTGGATAAAATTGATGCAGGACGTAGCTTGAGCTATAAGCGCAATCCAAACTATTGGGCTAAAGATTTGCCAGTCAACAAAGGCCGTTATAATTTTGATCGTTTAAAGTATGTGTATTACCGTAATTTAGACATTGCCTTTGAAGGGTTTAAGTCGGGTCAATACACCTTGCATGAAGAGTTCACCGCACGAAAATGGGTGACGGCTTATAATTTTCCAGCAGTTAAAGATGGCATGGTGGTGAAATACCGCTTTAAGCACAATAACCCGATTGCGACACAAAGTTTTGTATTTAATACCCGCCGTAGCCCTTTTCAGGATATTCGCCTGCGGCAGGCTTTAACGTATGCCTATGATTTTGAATGGCAAAATAAGGCGCTGTTTTATGGACAATATACACGTCTGCAAAGTTATTTTAGCAATAGTGAATTAGAAGCCAAAGGTGTGCCGTCAGCAGCTGAAATGGCGGTGCTCAAACCCTTGCTGGCAAAACTTGATCCGATTCAACGTGCTGGCGTATTAAAAAATTGGAAGTATCCAGTTTCGGATGCCAGTGGCTTTAACCGCAATAATTTATTGATTGCGCGTCAGTTGTTACTCAATGCAGGCTATAAATATAAAAATGGCTATCTGCTGGATAAAAAAGGCCAGACCATTCAGATTGAGTTTTTAATTCATCAAGATGGCTTGCAGCGTACGCTGATGCCATTTGTACGCAATATGAAGCGTTTGGGTATACAGGTGAATATCCGTCAAGTAGATGTACCTCAATATATCGAACGTATGCGTAGCAAAGATTTTGATATGACTACGACGGTAATGCCTCAATCTTTAAGCCCAGGCAATGAACAGGCGCAGTTCTGGGGAAGTGCATCGGCGGATCAGCCTGGGAACTACAATTATGCCGGGATTAAAAATCCAGTCATTGATGCTATGGTCGAACAGGTGATTCGAGCGCCAGATCGGTCAGCCTTGGTGACGCGTACGCGGGTTTTAGATCGTTTGCTACGAGCAGGTTATTATCAAATTCCAACTTATGGCAAAGGAGAAAACTGGCTCGCGTATTGGAATATGTATCAGCAGCCTACAGTCAAGCCAAAGTTATCGACAGGTATAGATTACTGGTGGAGTGACGCAGTGCAAGCGCAAAAGGTTGCTAGCTATTTGCGTAAGCAATAAGCCCAAAGTAAAAGGAATAACATCATGGGCACTTATATTTTAAAACGGCTGTTGCTGATTATCCCAACGCTGTTGGCGATTTTACTGATTAACTTTGTGGTGATTCAGATTGCACCCGGTGGACCAGTAGAACAAGCGATTCAACAGGCTGAGTCTTTTCAGGGGATGGGCACGGGCGGTGGTGGAGAAACTGCACAAGACACCAGCAAATACCAAGGTGCTAAAGGCTTAAGTGAAGAGATGGTGCAAAAGATCGAAGCGCAATATGGTTTCGATCAGCCTGCACATATTCGTTTTTGGAATATGCTCAAAGGTTATGCCACTTTAGATTTTGGCACCAGCTTTTTTAAAGATAAGCCTGTGACCCAATTGTTGTGGGAAAAGCTTCCAGTGTCTTTATCTTTGGGGCTGTGGAGCACGTTGTTGATTTATTTGGTGTCTATTCCATTAGGTATTAAAAAAGCGCGTCAGCATGGCTTAGTTTTTGATAAAGCAACATCGCTTTTGTTAGCTGTGGGCTATGCAATTCCTGCTTTTGCTTTCGCAATTCTGCTGATTGTGTTTTTTGCAGGTGGCTCTTATTTTCAATGGTTCCCATTACAGGGCTTGGTTTCGGAAAACTTTGCTGAATTGAGTCTGTTTGGAAAAATTGCAGACTATTTCTGGCACATGACCTTGCCTTTGCTGGCGATGGTGATTGGCGGTTTTGCAGGGCTGACCTATTTGACCAAATATTCATTTATGGAAGAGCTGAATAAACAATATGTGCTGGCAGCGCGCTCTAAAGGCTTAACTGAGTCTCGTGTGCTGTATGGGCATGTGTTCCGTAATGCCATGTTAATTGTGATTGCGGGCTTACCAGAAGCACTCATTGGCATCTTCTTTGTGGGTAATTTATTTATTGAAATTATTTTCAATTTAGATGGACTCGGCTTGCTTGGCTTTGAAGCCATTGTGCAACGAGATTATCCAGTGATTTTTGGTACCTTATTTATTTTCACCTTGTTGGGCTTAATCCTGCGTTTGATTAGTGATGTGCTGTATCAGGTGATTGATCCGCGGATTAACTTTGAATCACGGGGGGCAAAATAATGTCTCCGATTATGCAGGCACGTTTAAAGCGATTTAATGCAAATAAATTAGGTTTTGGCTGTTTTATTCTTTTTGCGATTATTTTTGTGCTGTCATTGGGTGCAGAGCTGATTGCCAATGATAAGCCACTGCTGGTGAAATACGGCAGCAGTTTGTATTTGCCAGCTTTTAAAAGCTATCCAGAAACTGAATTTGGCGGTGTATTTGAAACCGAAGCAGATTATAAAGACCCAGCAGTGCAGCAGCTGATTGAAGAAAAAGGCTGGGCTGTGTGGCCCATCAATCATTTTTCTTATCAAACACCCAACTTAGAACTGGCTGTACCTGTGCCGTCAGCACCGACGTCACAAAATTGGCTTGGTACAGATGACCAAGGCCGTGATGTGCTGGCGCGTATTTTATACGGCCTGCGAGTGTCGCTGCTGTTCGGTTTTGCTTTAACGCTGGCTTCTGCAGTGCTGGGCATTATTGTTGGTGCGGTGCAGGGCTATTACGGTGGCTGGATTGATTTGATTGGACAGCGGATATTAGAAGTGTGGGGTGGTTTGCCAATGCTGTTCATGGTGATGATTTTGGTCAGCATGTTTACCCCAAGCGTGTACTGGTTGTTTGTCATTATGCTGCTATTTGGCTGGACGGCATTGGTCGGATTGGTACGGGCAGAATTTTTACGCGCGCGTAATTTTGATTATGTACGGGCTGCGCGCAGTTTGGGGGTGTCGGACCGAACCATTATTTTTCGGCATATTTTACCTAATGCCATGAGTTCGAGCTTGTCGCAGCTGCCGTTTATGCTCACGGCAAATATTACCGCTTTAACTGCCTTAGATTTTTTGGGTTATGGTTTGCCACCCGATGCAGCTTCTTTAGGTGAGCTACTGTTACAAGGCAAAAATAATTTAAATGCGCCGTGGCTGGCTCTTTCAGGCTTTTTCACCTTGGCGATTGTATTGTCATTATTGATTTATATTGGGGAGGCGGCGCGAGATGCATTCGATCCAAGACGTCAATAAAACACAACAGAACAGCATACTTTCAGTTCAACAGCTGAGCATTCATAACGAAGCACAGCCTTTGGTGCAAAAGCTAAGTTTTGAGCTGGCAGCGGGCGAAACACTGGCCATAGTGGGCGAAAGTGGGTCTGGAAAATCCATTAGCAGTTTGGCTGTATTGGGTTTATTACCGAAAAATTTACAGCTGAGTGGGCAGGCGCTACTGAATGGTCAAAATCTGCTGACTATGCCTCAGCCTCAGTTGCGGTGTATACGTGGTGATAAAATCGCGATGATTTTTCAAGAGCCAATGACTGCCCTGAATCCGCTACACCGAGTAGAAAAAATTATTGGTGAAAGTCTATTGCTACGTGGTTGGTCGAAAGCCAAAACCCGTGAGCGGGTGATTGAACTGCTACATGATGTAGGCATACCAGAACCTGAAGAAAAACTAAAGCGCTATCCACACGAGTTATCTGGTGGTCAGCGTCAACGCGTTATGATTGCCATGGCATTGGCGCTCGATCCGGATATTTTAATTGCCGATGAACCGACGACTGCTTTGGATGTGACACTGCAGGCGCAAATATTAAAGCTACTCAAATCACTGCAGCAAAGTCGTAAAATGGCGATGATTTTAATCAGCCATGATTTAAATTTGGTGCGTCAATATGCGGATCAAGTGATCGTGATGTATCAAGGCCAAGTTGTGGAACAAGGTGCGCTTGAGCAGATTTTTAATGCACCTGCGCAGAATTACACCAAAGATTTGCTGAATCATGATTTTGGTGAGGCCTTAAGGCTAGATCCACAGCCTGCGGTGCTGGAGTTGTCTGATGTTGGGGTGAAATTTCCCATCAAGCAAGGTCTGCTCAATCGGGTAAAAGATTATTTTGTTGCGGTAGAACCATTAAGCATGGCGCTACAACAGGGGCAGTCGATTGGCATTGTGGGGGAAAGTGGTTCGGGTAAAAGCTCGCTGGCTTTGGCAGTTGCACGTTTAATAGATGCAGATGGGCAAATACTGCTACAAGGCCAAGATCTGAATCGGCTGTCGGAAAAGCAACTGCGTCCGTTGCGTAGTGATTTTCAAATTGTATTTCAAGATCCGTTCAGCAGTTTAAATCCACGTTTAAATGTCGAGCAAACCATTGGTGAAGGTTTGTCGCTCAAGCGGATGTCCAAAGCAGAAATACAGCAGCGTATAGATGAAGCTTTGCAAAAAGTAGAGCTACCCGTGTCGTTTAAATTGCGTTATCCGCATGAGCTATCTGGCGGGCAACGACAACGGATTGCCTTGGCACGGGCGTTGGTGTTGCAGCCGAAAGTGTTAATTTTGGATGAGCCGACTTCTGCGCTTGACCGTACTACACAGCGTGCGATTGTGCGATTACTCCGTCGTTTGCAACAGGAATATCAAATGAGCTATTTGTTTATTAGCCATGACTTGCAAGTGGTGAAAGCACTGTGCCAAAAAGTACTGGTACTGCATCATGCCAAAGTGATGGAGTTTCAAGAAACAGCACAGCTCTTTGCACAGCCACAGACGGATTACACCCGTAAATTGATAGAAGCCAGTCAGTATTAATTGAATTAAGCTAATTTGACAATATAAATTGTCTATCTGCTATTGACGCTGAGTAGAATAAGTTTAGAGTAAAAGCACTATTTAAAGAATAATGGAATTTCAAATGAGCCATCTTGCAGAATCGATTCAGATCCGTGGCAGGCAATTCAAGAACCGCATTATTAAGGGGGCGATGAGTGAAGCATTGGCAAATACTCAAGGACAGCCGAATCATTTGCATTTTGGTTTGTATGAAGCTTGGGCCAAAGGCGGATTAGGTTGTGCGATTACCGGTAACGTCATGGTCGATTTACGTGCTAAAAATGAGCCAGGCGTAGTCGGGGTTGAGTCTGAACGTGATTTGGCTTTATTAACCCAATGGGCTGAAGTCGGCAAAAAGCATGGCATGGTGCAATTGGTACAGCTATCACATCCTGGTCGCCAATGCCCTAAGGGTTTAAATAAAGAAACTGTGGCACCTTCGGCAGTGCCATTTAGCCCCATGTTAGCCACAACTTTTGGTACGCCACGTGCTCTACGTGAGGATGAAATTTTAGATATCATCCAGCGCTTTGCTACAGCGGCCGCGGTATGTGAAAAAGCGGGTTTTGAAGGTGTACAGTTGCATGGTGCACATGGTTATCTGATTAGCCAGTTTTTATCGCCTTTAACCAATCAGCGTAATGATCAATGGGGTGGATCAGTAGAAAACCGCATGCGTTTTTTATTGGAAATTTATAAAGCCGTTCGTGCAGCAACATCGGATCAGTTTATTATTGCAGTCAAGCTGAACTCAGCAGATTTCCAGCGTGGTGGCATTACTGAAGAAGACGTGATTACCGTGTTTAAAGCCATTGATGCCGCGGGCATTGATTTGATTGAAGTATCGGGTGGTACTTATGAAGCGCCTGCGATGGCGGGTGCGAAAGAGGATAAACGTAAAGCATCGACGATTGCCCGTGAAGCTTATTTCCTAGACTTTGCCGATAAAATCCGTAAAGAAGTGAAATGCCATTTAATGGTAACAGGCGGTTTCCGTACCGTTGAAGGCATGAATGCGGCGCTGGACAGTGGTGCATGTGAGTTTGTGGGCATTGCGCGTCCCTTTGCAGTAGAAACGGCATTGGCAGATCGACTGATTGCTGGGCAAGATGTACGCTATGGCGTAGACAAAATTAAAACAGGTATTCCAATGGTCGATAAAATGGCGATTATGGAAATTATCTGGTATGCCGCGCAATTTAAAGCCATTGGTGAAGGCAAGCAGCCAAATCCAAAACTGTCACCGTTAAAAGTCTTCTTTAAATATTTAAAAGGCAATTTAACTGCGGTGATTAAAGGTCGTGTAAATTCACGTAAATCGGCTTAATCTTAAATTTGTTTTTTTTAAAATTGAAAATCAGCGTGTCAGTGGAATGACATGAACAGTGTAAAGCTTACTGTGTGATTTGCCAATAGCGCTGAAATTCTTCAGCAGACCAGTGTCCTTTCTGTAAAGCAGTTTGGAATGCGGGTCTGCTTTTTATTTGTTTTAAATATTGGGCGAGTGCTGGATAGTCGCTAAATTTTGCATGCGCAAATTCACAGGCCAGTAATGGAAACCATAGTAAAATATCAGCACTGCTGAATTTATCTCCAGCCAGCCAGGTGTGCTGCATGAAATGGCGATTCAGCATTTGTAGTTGTTGATCCAGCTCAGGGTTTAAATAAGCACGGTTAAAGGCAACTTTAAAGGCAAGGCTAATAAAGCGAACTGGCCAAGGCGTTTGTTGTGCGATTTGCGCAAAGACCTGTTTTAACGCCAAGTTAGGCATGAAGCTGGCATCGGCAAAGTTTTTATAAAAGCAATAATGCCAATAATCTTGATCTGATGGCAAAACCACAAGTTTTTGTTTGAGCTGGCAGAGGTATTCCGCAATGGCACTACTTTCGCTTAGTTGCTGTATTTTCCCATGCTGTTCAATCTGCACAGTTGGAAATTTCATCTTGGCTTGATGTGCATTTTGATCACAAATATTCAGTTCATAATTTAGGTTTAATTCTTCTAATAGCCAAACAATGCGTTGGGAACGGGAATTGGGTAAATGAAATAATGTGATCTGCATCATTTTTATATGGGTGTGAAATAAAGCACTTTGAGTATTTTTATCTTATGCTGTATGGCCAGCGGATGGCAATTTTTTATAAATGCTTTGGCAATAAAAAAGCCCAAGTCGTAATGCTTGAGCTTTTTGATAAGATGTTGCCATCTTGAATATGGCGTCCCTACGGGGATTCGAACCCCGGTTACCGCCGTGAAAGGGCGATGTCCTAGGCCTCTAGACGATAGGGACAGTACAGAAAGCAAATTTTAAAACCGTTAATTAAAGTCTAAGTTTTTAGACTAAATAATGGCGTCCCTACGGGGATTCGAACCCCGGTTACCGCCGTGAAAGGGCGATGTCCTAGGCCTCTAGACGATAGGGACTTAATAAAATGTACTTCTGAAAATTGGCGTCCCTACGGGGATTCGAACCCCGGTTACCGCCGTGAAAGGGCGATGTCCTAGGCCTCTAGACGATAGGGACGTTTCAGAGGTGGGCGTATAATAGGGTGAAAACAGGGGGGTGTCAAACGCATTTGAAGAAATAATTTCAGTTTTATGTGCTGAGTGCATAAATTTAAAACAATCTTGTAAGAATATGGGAAAAATACATTGTTTTGGGTTAATTTGTGAGCGAATTTAGGATGGCATGAATTACTTCTGGATGCTGTAAATAGCCAGCAATATCGTGTGGGTGTTCAATAGATGTACGAATCTCACGATTTAAAATAGAGGGGCTGAAATCAAAAGGTGATTTTTGTAGTGCTAAAGCTGCTAAAAAATCATCATGCGAATAAAAGTTAATCCAATCTCCTTTGAGTGAAGTAGGTCGCTGAATGGGTTGAGGTAAACGCTTTTGAATGGTTTGAAATGCAAGCGGGCAGCCTAAAGTAATCAAACTGCGGATGTTCATTTCTGGGTGTTCGAGCAGGTAGTGATAGGCAATAACGGAACCCAATGAATGCGCGACAATAATATTCGGTTTGCTGTCATGCAGTTGCTGATGAATGCGCAAATGTACAGCATGCATAAAATGACTATTGGATAAGTATAAATCTGTTTCAACTAAAAACTTATGCAAGAGTGTGGTGTGTAGTTTAGGAAAATCATTCATCCATAGTGCAAAGTGATGTAAGGCATAATCTTTGCTGAGCGCACTAAATTGATGAAACTTTGTGTGAAAATTTGGCTGTGGCTGTGGCTGTGGCTGTGGCTGTGGCTGTTTGGGTTGAATAATTGGTTGTAATGGTGTTTTGATTGTAGACGTTGCTGTGTTTGGTTTCTTTTGTCCATACGTATTGAGATGTAAAAAGGGAAGATGTGGCCAGGTTTGAGGCAGAAGTGTGCTGGCACTAAGTACATTACTGAGATGATAACGTGAGAGTAAATCACCATAAAATGGCATGCGAAAATGTCGTTTTAAGTAGGTGAATGCAACCTGTTGCGGTGTTTGATTGAGTGCTTGTTCAAGCAAGCTGAGCCAGCGCTTTTCAATCGATTGCGCTGTTTCATGCTGCTGGTTCATCCCGTGAATAAAAATAATATTCATCAGTCATTCTCAAGGATATGAGTGCTATTTTAGTTTTAGTATAGATAAAAAAAGAGCAGCCTAGGCTACTCTAATTTGCTGCTGAATTGTCAGCAAGAATGATACTTACTGTGCATTTTTATTGTGATAAAACGCATAGTAGCTTGCATAACATGCAGCAATAAATGCCAAACAGCCAAAGAAGCTGATGCGCATCGTTGGATCAAACACCATACTGATACAAGTGATGAAGCAGAAAATAAAACCGAGAATCGGCACGATTGGGAACAACGGTGCGGCAAAACCAAGCTCTGATTTGGTATGACCATCTTTATACCATTGGCGGCGGAAGTTGAACTGACTTAAGCAGATACTCATCCATACAACCACCATGGTAAATGCAGCAATACCCAGTAAGTTGGTGAAAATTTCTTCAGGTGCAAATTGCTCAGAGAGCAAGCCAGGCATACCACCAATCATGGTCACAATAACCGCGACGTAAGGGATGCCACGTGAATTCACTTTCGAAAATACAGCGGGCAATTGCTTATTATAAGACAGCGACCACATCATACGAGAGGCTGCAAATAAGCCAGAATTGGCTGCTGACAATAGCGCAGTGATAATCACAAAGCGGATAACGTCTTCAGCATATGGAATACCAATATGCTGGAATACGGTTACAAACGGTGAGCTACTCACTCCATTGTTGCCTAGACCGGCTTCTTGGTGTGGCAATAGGCAGGTAACGACTACAATGGTACCCACAAAGAAAATTAACAAGCGGAAAATTGCTGTGTTAATGGCTTTAGGTACGTTTTTAGCAGGGTCTTTGGTTTCACCAGCAGCAACACCAATCAATTCTGTACCAGAGAATGCGAAGTTCACAATTAACATGGTGGTAAAGATTGGGAAAAGTCCTTCTGGGAACCAGCCTTGAGCAGTTAGGTTATTAAACAGTGGTGCTGTTTCTTGACCTTGGTAGCCAAGCACACCAAAAATAGCCAATAAACCAAGCAAAATAAACGCCACAACCGTAACGACTTTAATTAAAGCGAGCCAGAATTCAGATTCTGCAAACCATTTGGTCGAAATCATATTTAAGGTAAATACAAATGCGCCAAAGATCAGTGTCCACATCCACATGGAACTGTCTGGGAACCATTCCTGCATGAGCAATGCCGCTGCAGTAAATTCTGTTCCAAGCGTGACTGACCACGTGAGCCAGTATAACCATGTGATGGTATAACCCGTGCCTGGTCCAATATAGCGTTTGGCATAAGCACCAAATGAGCCAGACTCAGGCATGTGTACAGCCAGCTCGCCTAAGCAGAGCATGACCATATAGGCGATAATACCGCCTAAAAAGTAAGAGATGATGGCACCTACAGGCCCCGTTTGTGCAATGACTTCACCCGACCCTAAAAATAGGCCTGTTCCGATTGCGCCACCAAGCGAAATCATGACCAGATGTCGAGTACTCATAGCGCGTTTTAAAGGCGCAGAATTGCCCTGATGCGAAGCATCATTCGGAGATGAGTGCATAGGAAAAGATTAAAATATCAAGAGAATGAAGCGAGCTATTGTAGTGAAAAATTGTAAATCTGCAACGAAATAATAGTAATTTTGAATAAGTGCTGATCAGGTGCGATCAAGATATGGCGTCCCTACGGGGATTCGAACCCCGGTTACCGCCGTGAAAGGGCGATGTCCTAGGCCTCTAGACGATAGGGACGTTGCGAGGTGATGCGTATAATAGGGAGTTTTTAAAAAGCTGTCAAACTGGAATTGCGGTAATTTTTAAAATATTGAATTGTTTGATTAAAAAATGAAGGGTATTGAAAAGAATAAGAAAATATTGGCGATAAAAAACGCAGTGAGAACACTGCGTTTAAGTCAAAACCAATCCATTGAGGTATTAATGCTTAATTTTTGTTGTGATATAACCAATAATAACTTGCATAACAGGCAGCCATAAACAGTAGACAGCCAATAAAGCCTGAAAGCATTTCAGGGTCGGCAGCCATACTTAAACCTGTTGCGGTACAGCACACAAAACCAAGGATGGGTACTAAAGGGAACCAAGGCGTTTGAAATTTAAGCTCAGCAACGCTATGACCTTGCTTTAACCACTGGCGGCGGAAGTTAAATTGACTCCAGCAAATACTCATCCACACAATCACCATTGTAAAGGCTGCAACACCCATCAAGTTTTTAAAGATGACATCGGCACCAAATTGCTCGGAAAGTAAACCCGGTAAGCCACCAATCATCGTTACCCAAATGGCAACAACGGGCACACCAGCTTTATTCACTTTGGCAAATACACGAGGCAGTTGCTTTTGAGCGGAAAGTGCCCACATCATACGTGAAGCCGCGTATAAACCTGAGTTAGCCGTAGAAAGCAGTGCGGTAATAATCACGAAGCGAATAATGTCTTCAGCATAAGGAATGCCCATGTGCTGGAACACAGATACAAAAGGACTGCTACTTAAGCCACCATGACCGCCAACGTTTAAGCCTGCATCGGTATAGGTAAGTAATGAGCTAATAACGATAATGGTACCCACAAAGAAAATAATCAAACGCCATACTGCAGCATGAATCGCCTTGGGTACGTTCTTTTCAGGGTTCTCGGTTTCGCCTGCAGCAATACCAATCATTTCTGTACCATTAAAGGCAAAGTTCACAATCAGTAATGTGGCAAAGAGTGGAAATAAACCATTCGGTAGCCAGCCATGCTCCGTTAAGTTGTTAAACATAGGAGCTGAGCTATAACCATCAAATGGAATAAAGCCAAAAATACATGAAAAGCCCAGTAAGATGAACACCAGTACAGTGGCAACTTTGACCATTGAAAGCCAAAATTCAGACTCTGCAAAAGCACGTGTTGAGCTTAGATTAGAAATGAGCACGCCCGCTGCGAAGATGAGCGTCCAAAGCCAAATGGAGGTTTGTGGAAACCATTCCTGCACCAATATCGCGGCTGCGGTAAATTCTGTACCTAAGGTTGCTGACCAGCCCAGCCAGTACATCCATGAGACCATGTAACCTGTACCTGGGCCAATATAGTTTGTTGCAAATGCACCAAATGAACCTGATACAGGAAGGTGTACGGCCAATTCACCTAAGCACAGCATTACCATGTAGGCAATCAGACCACCAATAATGTAGGCCAATACAGCGCCTAAAGGACCAGCTTGTGAAATTACTTCACCAGAACCCATAAACAAGCCAGTACCAATAGCGCCACCAAGTGAAAGCATAATGAGATGGCGAGTGGTCATCGCGCGTTTTAAGGTGGGTGAATCCCCACTTGCAGGAGTCTGCGAAGAATCAGAAGGAGTTGTCATACAATAACTTAGATTTGAAAAATATATTTTATATTTTCATTGTGTGAAAAATCATATATATCGTTATTTTCAAATAAAAGCCGTAAATAGATTTATAAAATAGATACATTTGCAGCCGTTGATTTGGCTGCAAGAAAGACAATCAGAATTAAATTTAGTGCTGATCTTGAGGATGAGAAACTTGCTGTTCGGACGAATTTGTTGCAGGTTGTTGGCTGTTGTTGGAAACAACAAATAAATACAAAGCCGCTGGAAATAAAATAAGCAGAACCAATAAAATTTTCTTAAGCATGTTGAGTACAATTAAATATCTTAGCGAAATTATAAATCAAAATGCGATGACTGTAAGTGTGAAAGTCGCTTTCATACTTACAGTGTTATAGCAGGTTTAATTTTGCTTCTTTTCTTGTAGAAACTGGTAGAGTTCAGGGTGTTTGCTTGCAAAATTACGTTCTTCTATCAGGGTATATGTCTTTGCATTAGGATGAATACCCGCTTGCATTAATTTTTTCACGAGGCTGATTGATGGATTGCGGCCTTGAATGTTGCTGTTAATTAAATTGTCGCTATTGCCTGCATAACCAATGCCAATACTGAGCAGGTAGTCTGAAACCTCTTCAAGCCCCCATGCAATGGCATTGGACTGCAAATTAAATTTTTCCTCATAAGGACCTAATTTATACATGCCTTCGCTTTGAAAAAGGTCTTCAGCTTGTAAAAACTTGAGCTTATGAATCATTTCGGCTTGATCGACTTGGCCTTTGGTATCTTTTAATTGGCTGTTAATTATTCTAAAAGAGAGTTGGCCACTTAAGGGCTTGCAGTTGGCTACAAATAAGCGCTTAGTTTGCTCGACAGTCGTACCCGTTAATGCCAATTCACAGAGTTTCTTTTTTTCATCATCAGGCATTTTACTTTTGGCAATGGTGCCATTTTCAAAGTCACGAACAATGGCCTCCCAGCCGTAGGTATAAGCTACTTTGTAGTAATGTGTTGCTTCCTCGCTCATTTTTTTTGCTTTTCCAGAGGGGGCTGCTGACTGCTGCGCTGAATCATTTGAGTGATTTTCAGTTTGATCTGAAGTATCTGCTGTTATGGATTCACGTTGCGTCGTGCCAACTTTAGAAATTTGGTCTGGGGTCGTGTACGTATTTGAATCTGGTCGAAAGAAGTAAACGATCAGGCTGATACCGAATATGCAAATTCCGAGCAGTAGAATAATTTTTTTCATTTTTTTGTCTGTTTTAAAATGAATCAAGCGCGTTTTGAGGCGCGCTTGATAGGGGGAATTAGAATTTATACGTCACGTCAGCAATAAAACGGCGCCCTTCTTCAGAATAAAGTTTGCCATCATCTTTCACGTTTTTATTTTGTTTGTTTAAAACATTCGAAACCGTTAAGCCGAAGGTCATGCTTTGCTGCGGGGTAATTTTCCAGTCATAGGTCGCGCGGGCATCCCAAGTAAATTTGCTGGCAAAATCTTCTTCTTCCATAACTGAGATATCTGAACCATCCCACGATACTTTATCACCCGTTGCGACGTAGTTTGTTGAAGCAGAACGGAAGTTTAAAAAGTTATGCAGGGTAAACGGTAGCGCTGTCCCTTTCATTTCCCAGTTTAAACGCGCTGTAAATGGTGCATCTTTCACTGGAAGCTGACTTTTTGGAATAATTGAGCCGTTTAAAGACACATAGGCATTACGCGAGTCAGTATCCATATCTTTATATGAACCGCGTGTGGTTTCATTTTCAATATAGCTTAAGCCGAGCGCAAGTTTGTGCTGTGTCTGGCCAATGTCCCACGGGTTAGTGTTGCTGATTGTAAATGTATAGGTATCGGCTTGACCGCCGTCAACATTGGCATAAGTACGATAGTCTAAAGCTTGCGTGCCAGCCGCTGTGGTTTTGTAGATACGGGTTTCTTCAATTCGGTCTTTAAATTGGCGGTTTACCCATTTTAGATTTAAATCTAAATTGTTAATTTGACTACTCACTGCAAACACTTTTTCATCGCTATACGGTGTTTTGACATCCGTTGCGCGAACAGCGGTAGCTTGCGAGCTTGGATAGGTGGTCACCCAGCCATAATTATTGCTTTCGTCCCAATTTGAGTCATAACTTGCAGAGCGGGATAAACTCGCATAAGTCGTGTAGGTTTTTTCATCGAGCTCAGTCATGAGGAAGACATTGCCGTAGTAACGGTTAAAGCCCGCTGTAAATTTAAGCGTATCGTTTGAAAATGGTAGGTATTCGAAAGTCGAGCGTGGTGCAATGTTGAGATTTGATCCCAAAGAATCATAATCTGCACGTAAACCTAAACGTGCTCGGAAGTTCTGCCAGCTCATGTTGTCTTCAGCAAAAACATGCCACTGGTCTTGGCGGGCAGTAAATTTACCTGCATTGTAAAATGTACCTGAGCGTGAGTACTGACCTGTCCAAGATTCCCAAGGCTTGGTTGAGCTTGGGCGGTACTGTAAATCGGCTTCATCACATTGAGCATCGCCAACTGCACAAGATGCCGTACCTAAATTTGCACGTGTGGTGTATAAAGCCATCGTGTCAGGGCGTTCCCATGAGCCTTCATTATGCTGATAGCCTGCGCCAGTTTTAAAACGATGCGTGGTATTGGCCAATTTAATCGGATCGAAAATGGCTTTTAAGTCATAAGACAGGGTTGATTGCTGGTTAATAATATTGCCACCAAAACCGCCTTCAGTCAGAGTGTCACCATCTTTTGATCCTGGTACCCAATCTTTTGAACCCGCTGCATAGTTCCACGAGGTCGAACTATTGCTTTTTAAGCGTCGGTCTAGCTCAGTCGTGCGATAGTTTAGGTTTTGTTCGAGCTGTAAGGCATTGAATTTATTCTTGGTATTAAAAAATAAAGTGTCGGTAATGGTATCAATTGTATAGTCGGAGTTGATCTTATTTTTATAATAGCCTTCTTTGTCGTATTCGTAGTGTTCAACACCAAATTGATAAGCTTGCTGATCATCAGGATTAAAATAAGCTGTGAATCCAGCATTGTTATTCACTTCTTGGGTTTTAATCTTGTCGTTTTCACCCAAACCACTCATGACAGGAATACGTGAACCACGTGTTGCACCAAAGGCGTTAAATCCCCAAGCTTCATTGAAGCGTCCGTAGACATTGGCGCTGATACCTTGTGTGGTGTATTCCTTATGATGTTCCGTATCTTGATCTTCAAAAGCTGCTTCTTCTGCATCATTGACATAATTAAAGCGGGACCAAGCAGAATTAGTGTAGTCATAGCTGATAGAGCCATGCAATTTGCCAATTTCAGATTTAGGCGTACAGGTTTTGGCAGAAATTACACCACCCTGAAAATCGCCATGCTCAGCGCTGGCATTACTATCAATGACCTCAAGTTCACAAATTAAGTCTGTATTGATGTTGGCGGTTTGAGCATTGCTCGGAGCGCCATAATAATTTGAATCTGCGCTTTCACCAACGGGGTCAAAGGTGTTTGATGTATTGACGCCGTTTACCGTAAATTTATTGGCAAAGTTTGGTGCACCATTAATTGAGATTTTTTCTGGTGCAAGAGAGGCTTGATTACCACTACTATAAGCTTCGCGGTCAAACTGAACATTGGTGTGAGTCTTTAAAAAGTCACTGATACTTTTTTTGCCATTCGGCATCTCTTTAAGCTGTTCTTGATTGTATTTTGCTGTACCGACTTCTTTATGTTGATCTGCTTCAACTACAATCGTATTCATTTGAATTTCGATTGGAGAGGGACTAGTTTCCGCCGAAAATACCTGTGCAGATGGAAGTGCAATAAACATAGCAACATAGAGGGAAGAGTGACAAAAGCGCATAGAGAGTGACGGTGTGAAACGTAATGCAAGCGATTATCATTAACTTAATGAAATTAATCAATAAGAATGAGAATTATTTTCAATTCAAGAAAGCGATTTTATTAAAATAAAAAACCAATCAATAGATTGATCGGTGTGAATTTAATTAGAGATTTTACAGAGAATAGATATGGCGTCCCTACGGGGATTCGAACCCCGGTTACCGCCGTGAAAGGGCGATGTCCTAGGCCTCTAGACGATAGGGACGTTGCGAGGTAGAGCGAATATTAGAGATGTTTCCGATGAAAGTCAAAATAATTTCTTTATTATTCAATGCAATTGCTTTTTTCTTGAACATTTCTAAGTTGATGATTCAATAAATACTGTAGGCCTCTTTCATTAATAATTTAAGTACCACTAAATGATCATTTTTTGATTTTTAAAAGAACGCTCGTATTACATGGTTTGGAATTGGCTAAAGGTAGATATTTACCTAAATATGAAAAGAGATGAAGAATATGGAGTGATTCTTCATCTTAAGGATTTTAGAATTTAAAGGTTACGTCTGCGACCACTTGGCGTCCAATTTCTGAATACAATTTAGAGCCTGCAACATATAAATTATTTCGGTTGGTCAAGTTGTTTATGGTCAGACCGAAAATAGCTGAGTGGTCTTTATTAATCTTGTGCTCATAGGTGGTACGCATATCCCAGCTAAAACGAGGTTTCACATCTTGAAGCACATACGTATCCAGTTTAACGCCTTCATGAATCACTTTGTCATTTGAGCTGAGCACTTGCTCAAAGCTGTCTTTATAACTGAAGAAGTTAGAAATCGTGAGCGGGAGATGGTCAAAATGCATATCCCATTTTATACGTGCAGTAATGGGCTGATTAAAGTTTGATGCTGGACGGTCGGAATAATGAATAATTTTTCCATTATAAGAAACCAATTCTTCCATGTCTGCTTCATTATAGTCTTCCGTATAATCCGGTGTACCGCGGAAAGTTTGGCTGTAATTTATGGCTAAGCCTAAGTTATGATGAGTTCCTTTAACTTGAAGTGGTTCAAGGGTATCTATGCCCAAAGTTACGGTATTGTTCTTTCCGTAGCCATTGTTACCAAATTCAAATGATCGATTGAATCCACCACCCACTGAAATGCTACTTCGGTTACGCGAGATTTCGTCTTTATACTGGCGATTCACCCATTTTAACGCGATATTGGTGTTTTTATATTGGCTAGCGACACCTAAAATAAATTCATCTGCATAAGGTGTTTTTAAGTCAGATTTGCGGGTAGCACTCACATTATAGTTTTGCTGTTCAGTCCACGCGGCATTTTGATCCTCACGTGAGATTTTAAAGTCTAAGCCCATTAATGCTTGACGTAAATCGGTGATGTAGGTGGGTGCACTATAGTAACGATTCCAACCAGTAGTCAGCTCTAGGGTTGGATTGTAAAAGGGTTGATAACTAAATCGAGTTCGTGGCGCAATATTTAAATTATTATTTGACTGGTCATAATCGGCGCGGACGCCAAAGCGCGCTTTAAGCTTATTCCAGTGAATATCATCTTCAGCAAATAAGTAGGCTTGCTGGTATGTACCTTGGAATGTACCTGCTTTATAAAGCGATCCACTACCAAAATATTGGCCATTATAAATTGTAGGTACTTTAGCATTGATAAATGTGCTTGTTGTTGCCTCATCACAAAATAAATCATCAGCTTGGCATTGGCCACCATCGAGATCATATAGATTTTTAGCCACGCCTGAGGTCACGCCGTAAAAGGTCATGTAGTCTTTGGTACGCTCCCATTTAACGTCATTGCGGTTGTAGCCTAAACCGGCACTGATGTGATGCGCAGTTGAAGCAAAATTGATGACATTAAAGATACTTTCTAATTCATAGTTGAAGCTATGTTGGGCTAAATCAATACTTGCATTCGATGAACCTTCCATAGCTTTTGAGCTCGGATCAGACCAATTTTTGGAGTCAGGCGCGTATAGCCAATTGATACCGTAGTTTTTGTCAGCCAGTCTCGAATTATCAATTTGCTGATAATTAATTTTTTGAGTGACCTTGGCCAGATCATATATTTTACTGTGCTGCGCGAAAATTAAAGCAGATTCGTTATGGGTATTATGGTGAGAATTGATGCGTTTTTCTGCGTAGCCATTACTTTCTGAATTACCCAAAGTCAGACCAAATTTCATTGAAGTGAAAGGGTCAGGATCATAGAAAAAAGTCCCGCCTAAATTTTGATTTATCTTCTTTTGATCAATCATTTTCGGGCTGTCTAAACCACTGAGCACATTAATATTTGATTGTCGGTGCGAGGCAAATAAATTAATGCCACTATGTTCTGAGAGCTTGCTGTAAATATTGGTACTTAAACCTTGGCGGGTATATTGTTTTTGGTTTTCTTGTGAAGACTCGCCATCAAACAGGCCTTTATCTGCATCTGTTTTTAGGTGATAGGAAACCCAGTCACTACTGGTATAGTCATAAGAAATACTGCCATGAATTTTGCCAATTTCAGAGGTTGGTGCACAGGTGTCTGCTGAAATGACGCCACCCGTAAATCCACCATGCTTGGCGCTGATATTGCTGTCGAGTAACTCCAAATTACACAGTAAGTCCGTATTAAGTGCAACGCCTTGAGAGCCTGCGTCAATACCGCCATAGATACTTGTCCCTGCACCGACTGGATCTAAAATATTGGTATTGCTCACCCCATTAATCATAAATTTATTTTGAAATGATTGTGCGCCGTGAATTGAAATTTCGCTGGGTTTTAAATTGGCTTGTGTGCCTGCAGCTAAATGATTATTACTAAATTGAACATTTGGATTCACTTTTAAAAAATCTGTAATGCTTTTTGAGCTGTTGGCTGTGCGTTGAAGATCTTGCTGGTTATACGTGCTTCTTCCAATCTCGGGTGCCGCTTTGGCCTTTACCACGATGGTGGTGAATTTTAAATATTCATCATCTGAAGGAATTGGACTTTCTAGATTTGTTTCAGCCCAAAGATTTGAGCTGAGGATGCTACATACAGCGAGCGTTAAAGTAGAAGGAGCAAATCGCATAATAAAATTTAGTAATTGAAAACAAAAATGATTATCATTACATGTTGGTGTAATATCAATGCAATTGAGAATTATTTGCATCAATAAAGGTGTATTTAAGTCAAAAAATAAACAAATAAATTAGAGGAAGCAGAAAATAGCGTCCCTGCGCGGGAGGGGCTTAAAACATATTAGATAATTTTAAGTCGGGCAGGGACGTATAGCGTGGCGCGGAAGCTTATTGTTCCGATACCAATGTGTCGAGCAAATGTGGTCCGAGTTTATTTAAAATAAAGCAGAACAATTCAGCCGTTTTTTGCGTGTCATACAGTGCAGAATGTGCTTCTTTACCATCGAATTCGATACCCGCTTGAATGCATGATTTAGCCAAAACAGTTTGACCAAACATAACAGCGCTTAACGTAACGGTGTCGAACACAGAAAAGCTATGAAATGGATTTTGATTTTTAGTGCCTGTACGAGCAATGGCAGCTTGTACAAAACCTAAGTCAAAATGTGCATTGTGTCCTACCAATACAGCGTGGGTGCAGTTTTGCTTGCGGCGCACTTCATTGACAGCTTTAAATATACGCTTAAGCGCAGATTTTTCGTCTTCAGCCATGGCCATACGCATGGGATTGAAAGGATCAATACCAATAAAGTCCAATGATCTGCGGTCTAGGTTTGCACCTTCAAACGGATTGATATGCGCGTGGTGCGCTTCGCCCGGTACAAATTTGCCCTCTGCATCATACACAATAGGTATGGCTGCAATTTCCAGTAAGGCATCAGTCTGTGCATTAAATCCTGCGGTTTCGACATCGACAACAACAGGCAAGAATCCACGGAAACGCTGACCAATTACTGGTAGAGTTTCATCAGTCACACTTTTCTCCATTGGATGGTTTTACCCGCATACAACGGAATAATTTTTTCACCATCCAAATAGTCAAAACTTTCAGGGATCACTTGATCTTCTTTTACCAATGTAATGGTATTGGTATTACGTGGCAGGCCATAGAAGTCCGCGCCGAAGTGGCTTGCAAAACCTTCTAAACGGTCAATTTTGCCGACTTGATCAAATGCTTGAGCGTATAGCTCAATTGCGGTAGGTGCACTATAACATCCTGCACAGCCACATGCATTTTCTTTAGCATTTTTTGAGTGTGGCGCGCTGTCTGTACCCAAGAAGAATTTAGGATTACCACTTGTAGCCACTTCAAGGAGTGTTTGCTGGTGCGTTTGGCGTTTTAAAATAGGCAAGCAGTAGAAATGAGGCTTAATCCCACCCACAAGCATGTCATTACGGTTAAATAATAAATGTTGTGGTGTGATGGTCGCTGCTACATTACGGTCTTGTTCCAATACAAAATTGGCTGCTTCGCTAGTCGTGATGTGTTCTAGTACTAATTTTAGTTTCGGGAACTGTTTTAATAGCGGAGAAAGGACTTCATCTAAGAAGCGCTTTTCGCGGTCAAAAATATCAACGTGGTTATGGGTCACTTCACCGTGTAGGAGTAATGGAACTTGATGTTCTTCCATTTGCTCAATTACACCGTAGACTTTAGAAATGTCGCTTACGCCACTGTCAGAGTTTGTGGTAGCGCCAGCAGGGTAGAGCTTAATCGCGTTAACAAATTCTGAATCTTTAATTTTTTTGACTTCAGCAGGTGAAGTGTTGTTGGTGAAGTACAACACCATACGAGGGTCAAAGTGAACACCTTCAGGAACATGCGCCATGATACGTTCGCGGTATGCATTGGCTTCTTCTACAGTCTTAACGGGTGGAACAAGGTTTGGCATACAAATCGCGCGAGAAAACTGCTGCGCTAAATCTGGAACTGTTCGTTTTAATGCTAAACCATCACGTAAATGCGCGTGCCAATCATCTGGCTGCAGAAGAGTAATCGTATTCAAGGCAAATTCAAACTTGGAAATAAAACAGATGATAATGCAAAAAGTGTGAAAATGGTAACGGGAATTAAAGACAAATGGTGTGATTTTTATAAATAAAATGACAATTATGTGTTATTTTGACATGAATAAAAAAACAACATGTATGCTTGGAAATGGAATACAAGTATCACCTTGCAAAGCTGCAATACGACAAAGAAAAAGTTGAAGAGTTGATTGCTCAGCAAAGCAGCAGCATTGGACGCGTGTTTCCACAAAAAATGGAGCATGAGTTCTGGCAAAAAAACCTAGAGCGGGCCCGTAAGCATATTGAAAGAAACTTATGGTCTGGGGTTTTGGTTTATTTTTTATTTGTTGTGGTCATGGTGCCCACAGATTATTGGATTGTAGATCCGAATTATTTTAAGCATGATTTTTCTCAATGTTTGTTGGGTTTATTAAATGGTGCGATGAGTCTTCTCGGCCTTTATTTTTTTTCTACACAGAAGAAATTAAAGCCCTATTTTAAAATTGCATCGATGGTTGTGTTTTTTTGGACTATTGTCTCAATGTCTTGGCTCACGTTTACGGTACAAACGGAAGACTTGAAGCATCAGGCTTTAGTTATTATCTGCGTTATTTATATTCTGGCTTATATACTAACGGGTATACGTCCCTTGCACATGCTGGCGATTGGGGTACTGGCCGCCATTTGTTCTGTGGTGATTTTGGTATTATCCATTGAAATTAACATCTTATTATTGGCACGTGTGCTTATTGGTGCGAGCTTTTTAGGCTTTGTCATTAGTCACATGATCTTTGCACGTGAGCGAATGATTTATTTATATACTGCGCGCGCTAAAATTAGTGAACAAATCCATCGTATACATAACACAGAGCTTTTACATTTAAGTCAGCACGATGAGCTCACACAGATCTCTAATCGTCGTACTTTTGATGAAATGCTGCATAATTTCTATACGCAATCTCGTGCGGATGAATCACCCCTTGCAGTGCTATTTATTGATGTTGATCATTTTAAAAACTATAACGACTTCTACGGCCACCAAAAAGGCGATGATGTTATTTCGGCAATTGCGCTGAATATTAAAAACGCCATTCGTCACATGGACTTTGTTGCACGTTATGGAGGCGAAGAGTTTGTCGTGCTTTTACCTGAAACAGATGCACATGGTGCTTATGCAGTGGCATCTAATATTTATAAAGCAATTGATCGTTTAGAAATTCCACATGAAAAATCATTGGTCTCTAATCGAATTACCATTAGTTTAGGTATTACGGTATATCGCGGAGAAGAGATGAGCCAAGACGATCTTTTGAGTATTGCTGATCAGGCACTTTACCGTGCGAAGCAACTGGGGCGTAATCAAATTTATTATCAATCTATCCGTTCAGTCACGTTAACTTCTTAGATATAGTCGGGCTGTAAATGCCATTAAAGTGAATCAAGCTGAATTGAATTATCTCTTTAAAATAAAAAACCGCGCTCAAGGCGCGGTTTTTTTAGACTGAACTAAAACTTAGTTTTTGTCTTTAAGTTGTGGAACAGCAGAAGCTGTACCCACTGCAAGTAAACCTGCACCTGTGTAGATACCCAATTTTGCACGAGTATCAGTGATGTCGAGGTTACGCATAGTCAATTGACCAATACGATCCATTGGAGAGAACATTGAATCGCCTTTTTCCATCGTTAAGCGTTCAGCTTCGTAGGTAAGGTTTTCAGATTCAGTGTTCATGATGGTGTAATCATTACCACGACGAAGTTCTAAAGTCACTGTGCCAGTTACAGCTTTAGCAACCCAACGCTGTGCAGTTTCACGAAGCATAAGCGCTTGAGAATCGAACCAGCGGCCTTGGTAAAGAAGACGGCCTAAACGTAAACCATTGATACGGTATTGTTCGATTGTGTCTTCGTTATGAATACCTGTCACAAGACGCTCGTAAGCGATGTGAAGAAGCGCCATGCCCGGAGCTTCGTAGATACCACGAGATTTAGCTTCGATGATACGGTTTTCGATTTGGTCAGACATACCTAGACCGTGACGGCCGCCGATACGGTTTGCTTCAAGAATGAATTCAACTGGATCTTCGATACGTTGACCGTTGATTGCAACTGGGAAGCCTTCTTCGAAAGTGATAGACACTTCTTCAGGAGCGATTTCAACGTCTTCTTTCCAGAACGCAACGCCCATGATTGGGTCAACAATTTTGATGCCAGCGTTAAGGTATTCAAGATCTTTCGCTTCGTGCGTAGCACCAAGCATGTTTGAGTCAGTTGAATACGCTTTTTCTTTTGACATTTTGTAGTCAAAGCCATTGTCGATCAGAAACTGTGACATTTCTGCACGGCCGCCTAATTCGTCAATGAAAGTTTGGTCTAACCAAGGCTTATAGATTTTAAGTGCAGGGTTAGTCAACAAACCATAACGGTAGAAACGTTCAATGTCGTTGCCTTTGTAAGTAGAGCCGTCACCCCAAATGTTAACGTCATCTTCTTTCATTGCTGTAACAAGCATAGTACCTGTTACTGCACGGCCTAGCGGCGTAGTGTTGAAGTATGGAACACCGCCAGTCGAGATGTGGAACGCGCCACATTGAATCGCTGCAATACCTTCTAATGCAAGCTGCAAACGGCAGTCGATTAGACGAGCTTTTACTGCGCCGTAAGCTTCAGCTTTACGCGGAATCGCATCATAGTCATCTTCATCAGGCTGACCTAGGTTTGCTGTGTAAGCATACGGTTCAGCGCCTTTTTGTTTCATCCACAATAAAGCAGCTGAAGTATCTAGACCACCAGAAAAGGCAATACCAACTTTTTTGCCAACTGGGACATTCTGCAAGATAGTTGCATTATCAGTCATTGTTAATCCTAACGATATTAATATAGGCACCTAGAGTGGGTGGCCCGAGAGAATACATATTTCTTTAATTGTAGCACTTTTAGCGCTAAATTTTTTCAAAAAAAATTGCACTGAAAAAAATTAATAGATTAAAAAGCTAAATTTAATCGGTTCTGATTATGGCTGTGCTTTGGATTGTTATCGCCTCTGTTAGATTGAGTGGCCTAAATGGCGTTGCCGAGTGTGTCAAAAAATGAGGTATTTTCATTGAGGTGTTGCTATTTTTCCAATGTATTGCCTCATACAGATCATGTTAAATGAACAGGTGCCACATTTAGCTATATGGGGCAAGTTTTGGTTGTGGCTCATGATGTGCTTTAGCCAACAGATGCATTTTGTAGTAGGAGATGTTTTTTTTGCTGGTTGTTGATTAGTCTTCATCGGCTTAAAACCGCGATCGAAGTGTTGAGAAACAGATTACTTTTATTAATATTTAATAAAGATTTATAGAATGTTATGCTCGGTGCAGTTCACTAATTTATATGTATGTATCCAATAGGGCCATTGCATAAAACATTTGTCGGAGAGAATTGATGCTCAACAATAAATTGCCACCACTTTATCCGCATTTAAAAAGTAAAAACGAAACATTAAGTTTAATTCATGGCATTTATGCAGGCATATTGAGCTGTGCATTGGCAGTTGTGTTTTATTTGGAGTATCAGCAACAAACAATGAGCATGGTGGAGATAAGTGTATTGTGTGCTGGTATTGGGCTGTTCATTGCACTCAATATTGTGGCGTGTCTCAAAGTGAAGAAAGGTGCCAATCAGGGACTGATTTTGTCGCGGATTTTAGCTGTATTGATGCTTTTGAGCTTTCCGATCGGCACGCTACTGGGGGCTTTTGCATTATGGAAAAGTTTAAAGTCTCAGTGGGAAGTTTAAACTTCAGGTGTGGGGGCGGCTGAAATTATTTTTAAATGAAGTTTGCTTAGAGTAGAAAGGTCGTTTGAAATAAAGTTGTGATAGCTGGTGCTATGCTTGCATAGCTGTTTAAGCACACTTTTTTGATAAGCAATTGAAAATAAATATGACAAAACATGTATTTTTTGTTTTAAAAAATATCTTAATTATTCAATTGTCTATAAGATTTATTGTAGGAAGTGATTTGAATAATTGACGTTATTGACAGTTTCTACAAATAAAAAAATAAAATTGCCATAAACAAAAAATAAAAACGATTTAAAGTAGTATGCAACAAGTTGCAAAGCCCATTATAAGGATTCGCCATGACAACTAGCTATGCAAATATATTAAAGCCCCTGCATTTAGGATTTACCACCATTAAAAACCGTGTGGTCATGGGTTCTATGCATACAGGGCTAGAAGACCGTTTTTATAACTATCCTAAATTGGCTGCCTATTTTGGAGAGCGTGCCAAAGGGGGCGTTGGTCTGATTATTACGGGCGGTATTTCGCCTAACCGCTCGGGATGGCTATTACCTGCTGGCGGTACAATGAATACCTTGGGTGATATTGCACCGCATCGTTTAGTCACACATGCTGTACATAAGTATGGCGCAAAAATATTGATGCAAATCTTGCACGCAGGACGTTATGGTTATCAGCCGTTTGTTGTATCTGCGAGTCCAATCAAATCGCCTATTTCGCCATTTAAACCACGTCAAATGAGCGAAAAGCAAATTTTAGATACCATTCAGGACTATGCACATACCGCAGGCCTTGCACAAAAAGCTGGTTATGATGGTGTGGAAATTATGGGGTCTGAAGGTTATTTACTGAATCAGTTTTTAAGTCGTCATGTGAATCAGCGTCAGGACCAATGGGGTGGTGACATTGAAAACCGTATGCGCTTTGCAGTGCAGATTGTGAAAGCCATTCGTGCACAAGCGGGTGAAAAATTTATTATTTGTTTCCGTTTATCACTATTGGATTTAGTGCACGATGGCAACACTATGCAAGAAGTCATTACCGTGGCGAAGGCCTTAGAAGAAGCGGGCATAACCCTATTAAATACAGGCATAGGTTGGCATGAAGCACGTATTCCAACCATTGTGACGTCAGTACCACGCGCGGCATTTGTGGACTATACCGCAGAAGTGAAAAAGCATGTATCTGTGCCAGTGATTGCATCTAACCGTATTAACATGCCTGAAACAGCAGAAGAAATATTGGCTGAAGGAAAAGCCGATATGGTGCAAATGGCACGTCCTTTATTGGCCGATCCATTTTGGGTAAATAAAACGGCGACCAACCGTGTTGATGAAATTAATACTTGTATTGCCTGTAACCAAGCGTGTTTAGATCATACTTTTAAAAATCAACGCGCAACGTGTTTGGTCAACCCTCGCGCAGCTTATGAAACTGAATTGATATATGTAAAAGCCAAAAAAGCTAAACGGATTGCCGTAGTGGGTGGTGGTGTGGCAGGTATGTCTGCAGCGACTGTGGCAGCCAGCCGAGGCCATCATGTGACTTTATTTGAAGCGACTAATGAAGTTGGCGGTCAGTTTAACTTGGCTAAAGTTGTGCCAGGCAAAGAAGAATTTCACGAGACTATTCGTTATTTCAAAGTGCAGCTTGAAAAAACGGGTGTCGATTTGCGTTTAAATACCAAAGTAAACCGTGAGCAATTAGAGCGTGAAGGTTTTGAAGAAGTGATTGTGGCAACAGGTGTTGTGCCACGTGCTTTAAAAATTGAAGGCAGTGATGCACCTCAAGTCTTATCTTATGCTGAAGTTTTACGTGGTGCGCCTGTGGGTGAGCGCGTTGCCGTGATTGGTGCGGGTGGTATTGGTTTTGATGTGTCAGAGTTTTTACTCAAGCCACCACATCAAAAACAGCCACAGCCTTTAAATGAATGGCAACGTGAATGGGGCGTAGATCCAAATGTAAATTATGTGTCTGAAGGTGGTATGCAACCTGCTGAAATTCATCCACCAGTACGTGAAATTTATTTGTTACAACGTAAAACTACAGCTTTGGGTGCGGGTTTGGGCAAAACCTCTGGCTGGGTTCATCGTGCACAATTAAAGAAACATGCGGTGCGTATGCTACGCGGTGTGCAGTATAAAGCTGTGACCACTGAGGGATTGTGGATTGAAACAGCTGGGCATGATCAGTTGTTGCGTGTAGATACCGTTGTGGTGTGTGCAGGGCAAGAGTCTGTGAAAGATGTGATGCCTCAATCTACTGAACATACACTTGCAAATTACCATATTATTGGTGGCGCAAAATTGGCAGCAGAATTAGATGCGAAGCGTGCAATTCGAGAAGGTGCTGAATTGGCAGCCAGCTTATAATGGTTTTGGTGAAACAATATTCATTTGAATGGTTTAACTGAATTTTTTGCTTGTCATCCTAGGGAAAGCACCGTATGATGGCGCACATGGAAGCGTGGCAGAGTGGTTTAATGCACCGGTCTTGAAAACCGACGAGGGCTTATACCCCTCCGTGAGTTCGAATCTCACCGCTTCCGCCAAATATCTAAATAAGCCCTTGTTTTTACAAGGGCTTATTTTTTGTCTGTAGTTTTACCCCACAACCTACCCCTCATCAAATTTTGGATTGGATTGGCTACTTTTAGCTGTATTTAGAAGACTAAGGAATGCAGTTTAAAAAACTGTATTTAAATCTAACTATATTCTTATTCAAACGATTCTTAATTCTAAATATTTTCACTATCCATTTGCTTAGCTTGCTTGACGCTCTATAACGTGCAGATTATCCTTAGCCTGCTGACCTACATCGTCAGCGGGTTTTGACAGACCCATTAACAAAGACAATATGCGAAATCTCATTTTGCATGTTGTGGACCCGTTCGTCCCCCTTTCTTTGCGGTAGGGCGGAGGGGGGACGCGCTTGCGCGTGCTGGTTTCTTTGTTACCAGTCTGTCAACCCTCCTTCGTTCTGCCACCATCAATTGACAGTGATTTGGCAGGATTCTTTTAAAACAAAGGAGTACGCCATGCGCTTACATCAATACCGTCTTTCACATTTCTCTTTTTTCATGTTTGTGCGATTGGGTGATTAGACCTGATGTCGTGCAGTCAATGCATAGCTGTGTCGATGACTTTCTAAGAATAAAACTTTTTCAAGTACATATTACCGATATGAAGATGAATCTCTCATGCTGTTTTGAGGGTCATAGATCCGTGTGCTTTATCGTCTATAACACTTCAAAAAAACATAGATATTCATTCCAACATTCATGCATGGGGAGCACTGCGTCTGATTAAGACCAAGACGAGTGATGCCTATAAAAAGAGAAAATGATTATGTTTAAAACCTTCCTAAAAACTGCCCTTATTTCATCACTACTTGCAGGTGCATCATTGGCGCAGGCAGGCTGGTTTGCGCAAGCCAGTGAAGCTTATTTTGTTAAGGCCCGCAATTTGGGTGGTGGGGTGTATCAATGCATGTATAAAACCAATCCGGGCAACCGTGGTTGGCGTAATTTTACGGTGAACTTTCAGGGTGGTTGTCCGCGCTTTGTTCACTTTAATGCTCAGAATGGTCAAGTCACTGTACCCAACTAAAGACGGGGGAGCATTTGAGATGAACCAAAAAACCATATTGGGCTTGGCGGCAATCTTAGCCCTGACCTTGATCAGCATTGCAGGTTTCTATTTCTTTAGCCCCAAACATGCAACTGAAAAAACTGTTCAAGCAGCTAGTACTTTGGAGGCCAGCTCTGCACAGCCTCTAGAATCTGCCAGTTCAGAGCCAGCTTCAACCGAGATTGCAGCGGCAGAAGTGGATGGGATTGATGTCAAAGAATTGACCACGGGAAGCAAAAGTCTGAGTCCATCAGGTCATGAACCTGAATTACTCAGCTTTGAGTTTGATAAAAACCTAAAGTCTGTCGATACCTTACTGTCGATGCTGCCTTATGACGAACTGCCTCAGTTTGAGCAGGACAACATAGACAAGTATCAACGCTATGTCTTTGCTAAAGCCGCAAAAGACACAGGCAAATCAGTGAAAGACTTCAGCTTGCAGGAACACGGAGCACTGGAATCGGAGCAGGCGGGTAATCGTTACTACGTTTATAAATTTGATAATGGCACAGACTGTGAAATTCATCTGGTCAGTATTGATTTAAATACGGGCGATTATGGCGTGAGCTATAACTACTGCTAAGGATGAAATGTATGAAGCAATTTTTAAAACCCTTTCTGCTAGTAGTGACTGCAACGACAGGAATGTTGTTGAGTGGCTGTAACTCTGGCCTTGATCCAAACACGTTTACGGTCGAACTCGATGTAATTGATACCAGTAACTGGTATGCCCAAAATCAATCCGCTACGGTATTAACGATCCGTTCTAACAGTGCAGATCCGATTGATGTGACCAATGTGCTGATCAACAACGGTGAATGCAGTTATGAAGGTTATCGCCGATCATTGGAATATCCGCAGCATTTTAAAATGGGTTTGCGTTTAAGGCTGAAATTAACCGGTTGTGGCTATGACAATGTGGTGCAGGTTGATGTCGAGACAGATAAAGGCACTGCAAGCTATAGCTTTCAATAGTGACTCTCCTCGACAAAGTAAAATTTAAATCAAACCGTGTCCTCAATGGGCACGGTTTTTTTATGCCCTCAATTCAGCTTTTCGTACCCAATTCATTTAACAAGGAATATTCAATGTCCTTAATTCAATGCCCCTATTGTCAGTCCACCCATGTCAGACAGACTGATTCAAGTCATGCAAACGCCAACTATTTCGAACAACTGCAACGCTGTATTTCACCGACACAGATGGCGCTGTTCGGCATGCAGCTTGCCAAAAAGGCAGGATTCCCGCCTTTTACAGGCGCAGCCATCGGTGTTGTGGTGGGTGGTGTATTGGTTATTGTCAGTCAGTACTGCTATGAAAAATATTACAGCAATGCCGAGCAGTATGTCTGCTTGGATTGCCAACAACAGTTTGCATGGGCGAGGTAATCACTTCTCAGCCATTGCACTGGTACATCGTTGAATAAATCGATTCTTTAAAACATCACATTACACATTCTTTTTAGGAATAATCAAAATGGCACATCAAATTGAACAAATGGCGTATGTCGGACAAACCCCGTGGCATGGTCTAGGCAATCAACTTAGCCCAAACCAACCGATTGAAGTCTGGGCCAAGCAAGCAGGTATGGATTGGCGCATTGAATCATCCAATGTCAGTTACATGGCTCAAAACTCACGTGGACAAAGCATCATCATGCCGTATGAAGAACAACGGGTACTGTACCGTTCAGATACTCATGCCCCTTTATCGGTGGTGAGTCAGCGTTATCAGGAAGTCCAACCGATGGAAATTCTGGAGTTCTACCGTGATCTAACCGAGCAATCTGGCTTTGAACTGGAAACCGCAGGTGTACTTAAAGGTGGGAAAAAGTTCTGGGCCTTGGCACGCACAGGCCAAACAGCAGAATTGAAAGGTGGGGATGTCAGCAATGGCTATATCCTGCTGGCAACAGCATGTGATGGCACCTTAGCCACAACCGCACAATTCACCAATATCCGTGTGGTGTGTAACAACACTTTAGCCATTGCCTTGCGTGGACAAAGTTCCAATGCGGGCGTGGTCAAAGTACCCCACAGTACTAAGTTTGATGCCGACAAAGTCAAAGATCAACTCGGTATTTCAGTGAAAACATGGTACGACCACATGTATGAAATGAAACAACTCACCCAGCGTAAAGTCACTCAGAAAGAAGCAGCAGCTTATTTTGATGCGGTATTTAACAACAATAGCCTAAGTGCGATGGAACAGGACGATAACATTATTCAGTACTACCGTAATGTTGCATCTCAAGCCAATCAACAGCCCAATAAAACGGAGCCCAATGGACGTGCCATGACCAAAGTCATGAATATGTTTAATGGGCAGGGACGTGGAGCAGACTTATCTTCAGCCAAAGACACCGCCTATGGACTACTTTGTGCAATCACAGAATTTGTCGACCACGAACGTCGTGCGATGAGTACCGATCACCGCCTTGATTCTGCTTGGTTTGGTGCAGGGGCAGCATTGAAACAACGGGGATTAGAGCAGGCTTTACATTTAGCCACTTAAGCTTGATTTAATCTTTAGACTTTATCATTAGAGCATCTGATCAGCACGATCAAGTGTCTTCCTAATTAGCGATCCCTCTTTGCCACATCTTCGGATGTGGCTTTTTTTATGCCGTTTTAAAATCAATGATAGAAGGATAAACCCATGAATCAGATTATAAACCCAACAGTAACGTCTCAATCTCAGTATTTACCAACTGTAGCCAATGAAAAGCTTAAACAAAGTCAATCAGGTTCAAAACGTAGCTTAAATGCCAGACGTCTGATCAACACCAAACAATTGGACTATCAGGCATGGCTTGAAGTGCGTAAGCAGGGAATAGGCAGCAGTGATGCCGCAGCCGCCTGTGGCATAAATCCTTATATGTCGATGCTAGAACTGTGGATGATTAAAACAGGACGTGTACAGCAAAACATTGATAATGAAAGCTCAGGGCATGCACCTTTATATTGGGGCAAGCAGTTAGAACCGCTAGTGGCTGAATACTACAGCATGCACACCAATAATAAAGTCCGTCGGGTCAATGCGGTGTTACAGCACCCTGATCCTGATAAAGCCTTTATGTTGGCAAACTTGGATTATGCCGTGGTGGGCAATGAAGACGTGCAAATACTGGAATGTAAAACCGCAGGGGAATATGGTGCCAAACTGTGGCGAGATGGTGTGCCGTTATACGTGTTGTGTCAGGTACAACATCAACTGGCGGTGACAGGCAAGCAAGCGGCACATATTTGTGTGTTGCTGTGTGGACAGGAAACCAAAATCTACAAAGTCAGTCGTAACGAAGCCCTGATTGAACAAATCATTCAGGCGGAACGGCTGTTTTGGGAATGTGTTGAAAATGATGTTCCGCCAGCAGTGGATGCCAGTGAATCGGCAGCTAAAGCTTTACAACAGCTCTATCCTGAACATACTCCACTGAGCTGTGTTGATCTAACGGAGGTCCAACTTGCCAATGAACTGTTTGATCAACTGATTAAAGAAAAGAAGCAGATTGAACAACACCAAACTCAGTTTGACCTACTTAAACACCGTGTTCAGGCACTGATGCAGGAACATGAACGTGCTGTATTTCAGCAGGGTTCGGTGACATGGAAAAAGAGTAAGGACAGTATTAGCCTAGACACCAAGTCCTTACTTCAGCACCAACCTGAACTCATCCAACAATACCCATTGCAGAAAGCAGGCAGCCGTCGTTTCAACATTTATCAAGATTAGCTCAAAGCTCAGAGTTAGTCACTCAGCAAGAAACAACCTGAAATCCCGTGCAGTCCTGCATGGGATTTTTTTTATGCCGATTTTAATTTAAGCAAATAGTGCAACACATCTAAACATATCAACGACAGAGGAATTTCAACATGATTAAAGGTCTAGCAATCACACCACCCATCTTGGGACGGATCAGTATTGGTCGTGTAATAGAAAAGAATGGCAAGCGTCTACCTGAGAAAGACGATCAGTTCACCATCACTAGTCAAATACAGGGTAAGGACGGTTGGATTAAACACCCCTTGGATGAGAAATTGCGTAGTCAAGCACCGAATCAAAAGCTGCGTAGTATTCCTGTACGTATGATATTTAATGATCCTGAACTCAATCTTCGAGCTGAATATAGTTTATTTGACCGACAGACAGGTCGTCCGATTTGTGTGGGGAATGGTCAGACTTGCCAACGCATGACATCACAAGGTGTAGAGCAACATCCTTGTCCATCCCCCGACTTATGCCCACTTGGACAAGGCGGGCACTGTAAGCCTTATGGACGCCTGCATGTCAATTTAGGTGAAGCCGATGAGTTTGGGACTTTTATTTTCAGAACTACAGGCTTTAACAGTATTCGCACTTTGGCAGCACGTTTGAATTACTACCATGCGGCATCAGGTGGTTTGTTGTCGTGTTTACCATTGCAGCTCACCTTGCGTGGGAAAAGCACCACCCAAAGCTATCGTCAGCCTGTGTATTACGTGGATTTAACGTTACGGGAAGGTGTGGATTTGCAATCCGCGATACAGACAGCCAAGGAGATTGACCAACAAGGTAAGCAGGCAGGGTTTGATCAGGCGGCATTAGATCAGATTGCGCGGCAGGGTTTTGCCAATGCCAAGTTTGAGGTGCATGCAGAGGAGGGGATGGAATTGCTAGAGGAATTTTATCCAAACAATGACAGTGCTGCAGATACAGAGCATTCAGCGCAATTGGGCTATGTGCAGGAGATTCAGCAAGGTTTAAAGCAGAGTGTGCAAGCAGTGAATTAGATCTGTTTGGACGCCCTCGAATTATTTTTTTCGGAGCGTCCTGATTATTTGAGCGGAAGACAGCTCGCTTAAATAATTTGAAGAGAACATGTCATGAATGCATTTGTTGGACAAACCTTTCAAGTGAATCAATTGATTAACTTAAAACAAGTTGTGGAGTTAATTGGTGTGTGTCGATCAACCATCTATGAAATGATCAATGAGAAATAAAAATACTATGATCATACATTTCCTCGACCTATGCGCTTAAGTGAATCTCGTATTGGCTGGTCAGCTTGGGAAATCAATCAGCGGATTGAAGCCAAGTTGGAAAGCCAGTAATGGATGGGAGCTTCGGCTCCCTTAATTTTTTTGTTATTCAGGAGTGATAATGCAGGCTTCAAAAATAGCGATCAGTCCATCTAGCCGGCAGTTGAATCCATCAATATTGGCCTGAATCCAAACTTCTTTATTGTCAATTTTATCCCATTGTACGCCATAGCCGCAGTGGGCGAGTAAATGCTCAAAGAAAATACGCTGAGTGCGTCCATTGCCTTCTCTGAAAGGGTGAATGACATTAAGTTCACAATAAAAATCAGCGATTTTTTGGATAAGTGCTGGTTTTGCTAAACCTTGAAAATAGTGCTGCTGCTCAAGTTGCTTGAAGAGCTTATTGGCTTCAATTTCAATACGCGAGAAGGTACAAAAGCGGGTATCGCCTTTGGCAATATCCACTTGTCTTAGTTCACCTGCCCAGGCATACAGGTCTGAAAAGAGCTGAAAGTGAATGGATTGCAGGTATTTGAGATCGTAAGGTGGCTCCGCATACTCAATTCGTGTGCTGGCATACTCAGTCAACTCCAGTTCTGCCTGTTGCAGAATTTTAGCATCCTGAATGTTCAGTTTGTTTTTGAGGACGTCCGAGTCGGGGTAACAGTAAATGCTGTCACCCATTTCACCATATTTATCCATAAGGAAGCCTGATCACGATTCCGAGGTCTGTGAGAATTTCTTATATTTCTGTAGAATCTGAGCTTTACTTAATGCCGGTGCGGTTGAGGACGGGTTAATGCCTTCCAGCTTTAAACTGGCTTGATAATTCTGCAAGCGCGTAGCTTGGATATATTTTTTTTTCTGTTCGTGAGTGTTTAGCATTTCGGAATTTCCTTGAACAAAGGTAATGTAAGCCTAGTTTAGCAGATGGGCTTATAAATAGGCACGACTTTCAAAAGCAGGGTTGTAGTGTTATGGTGGATGAACCTTCTATGAGAAAAATCTGAAACCAGACGACAAAATTTGTCGCTTAACTGTCATGCAATAAATGAATAATCAACAATCTGCTTTTTAAATAATATAATATTATCCAACAGTTAAAAAATTATCAGTATTATCTCTAGCAACCGAAGTGTCGCCTGATACTGATCACAGATAAGAATTCAGGAATTGATTCACCACTATGACCAACAATAACTTTTCTCAAATCGCTTCTTTCATCTGGTCGGTTGCTGACCTACTGCGTGGTGACTTCAAACAATCGCAATATGGTCGCATCATTCTGCCATTTACCTTGTTGCGTCGTCTGGAATGTGTACTGGAAGAAAGCAAGGCTGCGGTACTGGCAGAACATGAAAAAGTCTCCAAGCTGAATCTGCCAGAAGAAGCTCAAGAAAAGTTATTGCTGCGTGCCACCAACGGTCTAGCCTTCTTTAACACCTCCCCAATGGATCTCAGCAAAATGGGACAGAGTGACATCAAGGCCAACTTAAGCACCTATGTGCAAAGTTTCTCTAAAGATGCCCGTGAGATTTTTGAATACTTTAACTTCATCGAATTTGCGGGCCTCCTCGATGATGCCAACCTTTTGTATAAAGTCGTGCAAAAGTTTGCCACCACGGATCTGAGTCCAAAGAGCGTATCCAACCATGACATGGGTTTGGTGTTTGAAGAACTGATCCGTCGTTTTGCCGAAGGTTCTAATGAAACCGCAGGGGAACACTTTACCCCGCGTGACATCGTGCGTCTGACCACGGCACTGGTGTTTATGGAAGATGATGATGTGCTGACCAAAGACGGCATTATCCGTACCATTTATGACCCGACTGCGGGGACAGGCGGCTTCCTGTCTTCAGGCATGGAATATCTGCATGAGCTGAACCCGAATGCCGTGATGCGTGCCTTTGGTCAGGAACTCAATCCGGAATCCTACGCCATCTGTAAAGCCGACATGCTGATTAAAGGGCAGGACGTGAGCCGGATTAAACTCGGCAACACGCTGTCGAATGACCAGCTTGCTGTGGATCAGTTTGACTACATGTTGTCTAACCCACCTTTTGGGGTGGACTGGAAAAAAATCGAACAGGACATCAAGGACGAGCATGAACAAAAAGGCTTTGATGGACGTTTCGGTGCAGGCTTGCCACGGGTATCGGATGGTTCACTATTATTCCTGATGCACCTGATCAGCAAGATGCGTGATGCCAGTAGTAGCGAGAGCGGCAGCCGCATCGGGATTATCCTGAATGGTTCACCTTTATTTACCGGTAGTGCAGGCAGTGGTGAAAGCGAGATCCGTCGCTACATTTTAGAAGCTGACTTGCTGGAAGCCATTATTGCCTTACCGAATGACATGTTCTACAACACCGGGATTGCCACCTATATCTGGGTACTCAGCAATAAAAAAGCCGCTGAACGTAAAGGCAAGGTACAGCTGATCAATGCCTCAAACCTCAGTACCAAAATGCGTAAGTCGCTGGGTTCAAAACGTAACTATCTGACTGAAGCTGAAATTGCCACCATTACCCAAAATTACGGTGACTTTGTCGCGGTAGACACCTTGGCGCAGGATGGCGAAACCGAACAGCAAAAACCATTCGCCAGCAAGATTTTTGATAGTCATGAATTTGGCTACCGTCGCGTGACCATTGAACGTCCACTGCGTTTATCGGCACAGATCAGCGATAGCGCGATTGCATCATTACGTTTTGCGCCGAAACCGTTTAATGCCGTGATGCAAAACATCGAGGCACAATTGGGCGCAGCCTTTGGTACAGCATGGACAGCAGAAACTTATGGTCAGTTGCAGGGCGTGGCCCTTGAGGTGCGTGCCCTGATTAAAGCGGAATTCCCTGAGCTGAAAGAAAAAGACATTAAAGAGGTATTGGATAGCAAAATCTGGCTATTCCAGAAAGCCCTGATGGAAAAAGCCGAGGCGTTACAAGAGGTGATTGGTACTGAGCAGTTTGATGACTTTAACCAGTTTGATGAAGTGCTGAAAAAAGCCCTCAAGCAAACCGACATCAAGCTGGATGCCAAGGAGAAGAAACAGCTGTTAGATGCCATCACCTGGAAGAATCCGGAAGCGGAACCGGTGATTAACAAGGTCGTGAAACAGACGGAAAATCCACTATATGGCCAGTTCAGCTACCAGGGCAAAGTGGTAGAGTTTGTACAGGATGGTGACTTGCGTGATGCCGAGAATATTGCACTGAATCCAAAGGTCAGTACGACTGAGCTGATTGAAGATTACTTTAAACGTGAAGTACAGCCACACGTGGCCGATGCCTGGATCAATGCCGACAAGCGCGATGAAAAGGATGGCGAGATTGGCATTGTCGGTTATGAAATTCCGTTTAACCGTCATTTCTACGTGTACCAGCCACCACGTGACTTAAGTGAGATTGATGCGGATCTGGATGCGGTGAGTGCCGAGATTATGCAGCTGCTACAAGAGGTGCATTCATAATGGCAAAGTATCAGGCTTATGCAGAGTATAAGGATTCAGGGATTGAGTGGTTGGGGGAGATTCCTGGTCATTGGGGAGTTACTCAATTAAAGCGGCTAGGGAAATTTATTACTGGAATGACTCCATCAACTGCGGTGGAAGCTTATTATTCTGATGAAATAACAGAATATGGATGGATAAGACCTGAAGATATTTTGGAAGAGTCTGAAAAAGTGGAACCTACGAAGTTTTTAACAAAGCTTGGATGGGAAACACAGCGTACTATTCCTGCTCAATCAACGCTAATTTGTTGTATAGGAACTATTGGAAAATTAGGTTTTTTAGGAAAGAGAGCAGTTACGAATCAACAGATCACAGCACTTGTTCCTTATGTTAGGAGCTTTTCTAAATATTATTACTATTTATTAACTGCTAGTCGGAATCAACTAGAGCACTTAGCTACAGGGAATGTGGTTAAGATTCTGAATTCTGAACGTTTAGGTTCTTTATGGTTACCTTTACTTAGTAGTCAAAATGAGGCAAGACAAATAGTACATTTCCTCGACTACGAAACTGCCAAAATCGATCATCTGATTGAAAAACAAAAACAACTGATTGAACTGCTTAAAGAAAAACGCCAAGCGGTAATTAGCCATGCCGTGACCAAAGGACTCGATCCCAATGTCCCGATGAAAGATTCCGGTGTGGAATGGTTAGGGGAAGTGCCGGAGCATTGGATTGTTAAAAGTTATCGGCTAGCCTCACGTATATATCGTGGAAAATTTGGTCATCGTCCAAGAAATGATCCAGCCTTTTACGATGGGGATTATCCATTTATTCAGACTGGTGATGTTGCTCGTGCAGGAAAATACATTACTTCTTATTCGCAAACGTTAAATGAAAAGGGTAAAGAAGTTAGTCAGTTATTTCCAAAAGGTACATTGATGATGGCTATCGCTGCAAACATTGGAGATATTGCAATCTTGGGGTTTGAAGCATATGCACCAGATAGTGTAGTGGGCTTTAAACCAAACAATCATATTGATCTTGAGTTTTTACGTTATAGCTTTATAGCGGCTTTGCCAGCATTAGAGCAAACCTCTACTCAAAGTACACAAGCTAATTTAAATGTTGAGCGTATTGGAGCTGTAAAAGGTACTTTCCCTTCACTTCAAGAACAATGTGAAATAGTTGGTTATCTAGATAACTTATTAGAACAGTACCGAAATTTAGTCAAAATTGCAGAAAATGCAATTTTCTTAATGCAAGAACGCCGAACTGCCCTGATCTCCGCAGCCGTGACTGGGAAAATTGACGTTCGTAATTGGCAAGCTCCAAGCGTTACTGAGGCAGACACGGAGTTAAGCGCATGAGTCTAGACGCCACCCGTGAAAGCATTTTCCAGAACGACATCATTCAGCAGATGCTGGCTCAGGGCTGGCAACTCGGTACGCCACAAGGCTACAACCGTGAAACCGCCTTGTATGAGCAGGACGTACTAGATTTTGTGCAACAAACCCAAGCACAAGACTGGCAGAAGTTTCAGCGCATCTTTCCGCAGGATACCGAACGGCATTTTCTGGAAGCCGTGGTTGCCCAGCTGAAAAAAGCCGACATCAATGCCACTGATGAACAGTCGCGTAGCTATGGCACCTTGGGTGTACTGCGTCACGGAGTTAAAACCCGCAGTGCCCGTTTTTTCCTGTGTCAGTTTAAACCTGAACATGCACTTAATCCGGATACCTTAGCCAACTACAAAAAGAACATCTGCCGCATTGTGCCGGAATTGGTCTATAGCCCGTATGCTACGGCTGCCGAGTTACAGGACATGGGCAAACAGGCCAAGAAATGGCGTATTGACCTGGTGTTGTTTATAAACGGCTTTCCTGTGGCAACACTGGAACTCAAGTCCGAGTTTAAACAGGCCGTGCAGAATGCCATGTTGCAGTACAAGCGCACCCGCTTGCCGAAAGATCCAGAAACCAACAAGCCTGAACCCTTGCTGATGTTTAAGCGTGGCGCATTGGTACACTTTGCCGTGAGTCAATACGAAGTCTATATGGCGACCCAACTGGCCGGAGAAGATACTTTCTTCCTGCCATTCAATAAAGGCACGCATGACGGTGGCGCAGGCAATGATGTGCCAGAAGACCAGAATCAGTACGCTACGGCCTATCTGTGGAACGAAGTTCTCACACCGGACAATTTGCTGAATATCATTGGACGTTTTGTCCATCTGCAAATTGAAGAAAAAGAAGATTGGGAAGGACGCAAGTACAAAAAAGAACTGCTGATCTTCCCACGTTACCACCAGTGGAATGTGGTCACCAAACTGATCAATGCCGCCTTAGAGGAGGGCACTGGACAGAAATACCTGATTCAGCACAGCGCTGGCTCTGGCAAGTCCAACTCGATTGCCTGGACAGCGCATCAATTGTCGACCCTGTACGATCAGCACAATCACAAGCTGTTTGATTCGGTGATTGTAGTGACAGACCGCACCATTCTGGATGCCCAGCTACAGGACACCATCTACCAGTTTGAACATGCCGATGGCGTGGTCGGACGCATCAATAACAAAGAAGGCGATGGCTCCAAATCGGAAAAACTGGCCAAGGCACTGGAAACCTCACAGCCGATTATCATTGTGACCATCCAGACTTTCCCCTTTGTGCTGCGTGCGATTGAAAACAGTACCAACCTGAAACAGCGACGCTATGCGGTGATTGCCGATGAAGCGCATTCTTCACAAAGCGGCTCGACAGCACGACAACTGAAAGAAGTGTTGATGCTGGAAGAGCGCGAAGAGGATGCTGAATTGTCTTCGGAAGATATTCTGGATGCCGTGGTGGCTGCACGTAAGGGCAGTAATAACCTCAGTTACTATGCCTTTACCGCGACACCGAAAGACAAAACCCTGCAACTGTTTGGCCGTGTACCCAATCCTGAACTACCGCCCTCCAAGCAGAACAAGCCGGAAGCTTTTCATGTCTACTCCATGCGCCAAGCCATTGAAGAAGGCTTTATTCTGGATGTGCTGAAAAACTATACCAACTATAAAGTGGTGTATAAGCTCAAACAGAAAATTGAACAAGCCGACAAACAGGTCGATGCCAAAAAAGCCAAGATCAGACTGAATCAGTGGGTGCGCCTGCATGACCACAACATTTCCCAGAAAGTGAAAGTCATTGTCGAGCATTTCAAAAATAACGTGATGGGCTTATTGGGTGGGCAGGCTAAAGCCATGGTGGTGACCAGTTCACGTAAAGAAGCCGTGCGTTACAAGCTGGCCTTTGACAAATACGTGACGGATCAGGGTTACAAGTCTATTCAGGCTATGGTCGCTTTCTCGGGTGAGGTTGAGTTTAATGACAAGGATACCGACAGCAGTGGTTTAGTCGGGCAGACCTTTAATGAACGCAACATGAACCCGGGACTGAAAGGGCGGGAAATGCGTAAGGCCTTTGATAGTGATGACTATCAGGTGATGCTGGTGGCCAACAAGTTCCAGACTGGCTTTGACCAACCGAAACTGTGTGCCATGTACGTGGACAAGAAACTTGGCGGTGTGGAATGCGTACAGACCTTATCACGCCTGAACCGCACCTATCCGGGCAAAGCAGAATCTGGCACCTTTGTCTTGGATTTCTTTAACGATCCTGAAGACATTCTTGGGGCCTTCCAGCCTTACTACCAAACCGCAGAATTAGCCGATGTCTCCAATCCGGATCAGATCTTTGACCTGTTTGAAAAGCTCAAAGCCACCAAGATCTTCCTCTGGACGGAAGTCGAGCAGTTTGTAGAAGCCTTCTTTACCAAGAACAAATCCAATGCTGCGATCAGTAATATCTGCAAACCGGCGGTTGAACGCTGGCAGAAACGTTATAGTCAGGCCATCGAAGCCTATAACACCACCCGAGATATGCTGGAACGCTGCAAGAAAACCAATGATGCGGTGCTGATTGCCAATGCCGACAATGCCTTTAAAGAGGCCAAGCTTGAAAAAGACAAGCTGGAAATCTTTAAAAAAGACTTGGGAAGTTTTACCCGTTTCTACGAGTTTATGTCACAGATCGTGGACTACGATGACAAAGAACTGGAGAAGCTCAGTCTGTATGCGCGTAACCTGCGTCCATTGCTGCGTGAAACCGCAACGAAAGATGATGAGGTGGATCTGAGTAATGTCAGCATGAGCCATTACCGCCTGTCCAAGATCCGTCAGCAAGACATCAAGCTGAAAGAAGATGCCGAAGATTTTAAGCTGGAACCGGGCAATGACCTCGGTGCAGCCAAGCCACGTGATAAGAAAGAAGAATTCCTGTCACAGATCATTGAGCGTCTGAATGATGTCTTTATCACCGATAACCTGACTGATAAAGATATGCTCAACTATGCCTATACGGTACGTGACAAACTGGCGGAAAATGAGATTGTGATGAAGCAGATCGCCAACAATACCCGTGAACAAGCCATGCTGGGTGATTTCCCGAAAGCGATGGATGATGCCATTCTTGGTAGCAGTGCCGCACATCAGGAACAGATGATGCAGTTACTTTCTGATCCGGCGAAGGCCAGCATCTTTGCTAGAGTGATCTTTGATATGTTGAGCAGTCCAAAATGACCGCTATATTAACCAAGGGGGTCAGTTTTTAAATGCCGTTAGGGGGGCATTTTTACACTGCCGATAACATGCTCAGCTGAAGATATTAGTCGTCCTACTTTGCAGCGCTGGAAGTATCCACCTGATAAATCAGCCGAAGCAATTGAGTTGGTGATGAAGCAGGCTGAGACCTTGTCAAATGCTTGGACGAGTGCTTAACTAATAATTCGATATTAAAACCACTTAGTAATAAATTATATTGAAAAACATTAATGGATTAGCTAGTAAACATAAGTCCAACGAGCTGTCTGCTCGTTGGATTTATTTAGCTTATATCAACCGTATTGGTGTTCAATTCGCACAGTAGCTCTATCCCCATCTACACGCATCCAATAGTCAGTACCGTAAAGATGTGCCTTTAAACGATTTAACCTTGGAGCAATGCCAGACTGATTGATGTCGTAAAAGTTTGAATGCTGCCCTTGGAACATTGGAGCTATACCAGCATTCATTGATGGCACGTCACCATAAGAAATACTGTGAGTAATCGTATTTTCAAAAAATGGACTGAGAGATTGAAATAATTGAGAATCTGCCCAATCATCTATATCTGTAAATTCTTTTTTCACAAAGAAAATCAGTCTTTTACTTATATCACCAACAATATCGATCTCATTTTTAGACAGAATGCCAATCACATCGTTTGAATCTTTGTTCAGCCAGACCGCTTTTATGATTGGCTTTACAAGATCAGCCAACATTTCATTCTCTGTTTGATCCTTGAATTGTTCATCGCCGAATTGAGGCATTCTCCCTGAAGCTGTTTTTAATTGAACAACAATAGAGTGAACTTCGAATCTTTGAGATTCGTCGATTATTGTATCGATAAAGCGATTGATATCCCCTTGAGATTTTACATACATGGCTCGCCAAGAGTTAAATATGGTGGTGCTGTTTCGCGTACCACATCGAACCTTAAAGTCTGAAAAACAGGTATCTACAGCTTTTTCATAGTATTCACGATTTATAAACTGACCACTGGAAAGTTGGTGTGCAGTCAAGGTTTCAGCCATGAGTTTGATCAAAGGATTGACCGTCATATTCCTAAAGCGTCCATTCACAAAGGGATTAAAGGTGTAATCGTGTATAACTGGTATCACTAATTGCCCCAACTTGGTTAGGTATAAATCAGGAAACCCAGTTGACATCCCAGTGGGTTGATGCGTAAATATTTTTAGGTTTTTTGCTGAACGTATTTTTTTTGCCATGGTGTTATACATTGAAAGTGCAACTGGCTGTATATGCGGTGGATAATTGGTAAAGCTTCGATTTCCAGCTTTGGTCACATGATTCAGCATTTCCAGAGAATCAAATTGTTCTTGGGCAGTTAAAATATCACGGGCATGGATTGGCATGAGTGTCTCCCATATCATAAGCATGATTTAAAAATTTAAATTGAGTTGCTGAGCATATTTACGTGGACGACCAGCATTTGATGTGTTTTCTGGAACTTCGCCGAGTTGGAAGCCTCGTGCACCTTTCATATTGCTAAAATCAAACAGCTGTGAGGTTTTGCAAATGTAATCAAAGGTTTTATACAGATACCCCAGTTTTTCAGTATCTGCATAATGAACCATACCAATTGCACAGTGACGATAAGATTCCTTTCTCATATTGCAGATATAGCTAGTGCCTTGGCCCTGTGTAACTTTGTTCCACAATTTGCCCATGCCTTGAGCGAGGGTAATATCTTCTAAATTTTTATTCCCGTTGAACAGAAAGTAGCAGTGCACATGAAACCCAGTACGGACGGTGTATTCGAAGCGAAAGATATAACCCACAAGCATTTTCATGACTGGATTATTCCGTTTGTTATTCAGCAGCTTTTGAGTACATGCTTTGATATAAGCCAGATCATGCTTGGAGCGAATTTCTTTCAGGCTATAAGCATTTTTCAGTAAAGTCTGTTGATCTCGCATAAGGGATAAATCCATTCGAACGACCAATAACCTAGAGTAGACTTCCAGCAATTGTTGAATGTATCCAACGCAAACTATTTTCATATTTTTGCAATGGTTATTTTGGTCACGGACTTTTTTTTTGGCTTTAGGATCGTTCATATACGACATAATCAATTCTACTAAGTGTAGTAAGGTATCAACAAACAGCTGAATAATTTCAAGATGACGTGAAGATCCAACGCCTTGAGTTGCCAGTTCATTGAATTCATCTTGAGTAAGTTGAGACCGAGCATGATCAAATGCAAGACAGGCCACACCAGGCTCTATCTCTGGAGGTGTGTATGCATGAAGCAGTTCAAAAAAACGTTGCATTAAAGGTTCAATCGGTTTTGCAAATTTACGAAAAAAACGATCAGTTAAACCGTGCTGTTTTACAGTTAATATCTTAACAATAGGGGTTTTACACTTCAGAACAGCTTGCACAAACTCAATTTTCTGCAATATCGGCATAACGATATTGTCTAGATGATGGATGACAACTCTCTGGTTTTCACCGTGATTCAGTACTGTGTGTTGATGATCAAATTTCGCTTGCTCTAGAAGCTCATGATCAAACATCGTAAACAGTCCAGCTGTATTGGATAATTTGGGTTTAGTCATGTCTAAGCCTTGAATTAAATGGAATTGACTTAAAAACACAACGATTAAGTAAAGCTTTCCCTTGGACACTGTGCTAAGGCAGTGTCCATGCGGGAATATCATTCGGTTAAGTGATAGATGTTTTCAGTACTTGTATTTATATGAACATTGATCCAATTATTCAAACTGTATTAAATACATTTAAATAATTGAATAGTATATAAATGATATAAATACCGTAATTCAAACCCTAAGCTAATCCGAAGAGCTAAACTCAAAAGTTGCGTGAATCGTGCATGTTATTGAGAAACTGTTTGTACAGAATTAGCTCACCGAATCGGCTCGATCTCGGCAGGACATTTTATTTCTAATCCACTCTTCAACTTCGCTGACTAACCAGCGTGAAGCTCGGTTTAACTTTACTGGTTTGGGGAAGTCAGGGTCGTAACGTTTCGAGCGTGGGTTTAGTCGGTCATAAATGGATGACCGAGATAAACCAATCAGTTTGATAAGCTCACGAAGCCTAAGCATTTGAACTGCATCGTAGGTGGTATTCAATTTCATCTCCTTGTGTCGTGTTGGTTTGATTTGGAATACTTCAAACCAGTTAACACAAGATACTCGGATGAAAATGCAGTTTTAATAGGAAGTGCGTGGCCAATTTTTCATTCATTCAGAGGAATGACTGCTTTTCAGTAAATTTTTTAAACCCTGATATAGTTCTTTGTTTTCTCTTAGGATTCTTTCAGTATCGCCGACATAACTATATTCATTGATTTTTTTTGATTCTATTTGAGAGCCTTTAATTTTATTGACGTACTTGTTGTTAGCAGTATCGAGAAGCTTTTTTAATTCTGCTAATGCTTTACGATCATGAATTGAAATTTTAGGATCTAATAAGCTTGATAATCGGTTTATCTGTTTTATGGGGGATAATTTTTTTGATGAGGAGGTTTTATAGATCTTTTGTTTAATTAAACTTGTTTGTTTTAAAAATCTTTGGCTTAAAAGGCTATTAACTCTATTGATCTGTTCTTTTAACTTACTTTCCTTATATTTATAATTTTGAATTGTTAATTCTCGAATTTCTGATTCGGCTAAATTATTTACATGATCAATAATCTGCTCTAATAAGAATTTTATTCGAGGGGTATACTTTTTTATCTCTGATTTATATTTTCTTAATTTAAAATTATTTGTTAATTCATCTATATTTTTCTTCTGTAGACTACTTAATTCTTTAAGTAGTCTTTTATCATCAAAAGAAAAATTTAAATCATCCCAAAGTTTTTCATGCTTATTTTCATATTTCTTAATAAAGTTACTTACGAAATGAATATATGCTTCCTCTTTCATTTGCCTAGGTATTTGGGAAAGATAATTTTTTTTCCGGGCATTGATCGTTTTTTGAAGTGGCTCAGGTAAGGTTTCAGGAATATAACTATCAAAATGTTGAGCATAGTTTCTCAGCAATTTATTATAAATGACTTCTGCTGCATCATGTTTATTATCTTTAATAAAAGAACGATAGTTTCGTATTTTTTGAATAATTTCATCATAATGTTTTGGCAAATACTCAAAATCGAGCTTTTCAACTTCATCATTCCCATTTTTATCTGAAAAATAAGCCTTAACAGGTTTGTTACAAAGCCTTTTAATTTTATTTTCTTTTGATTCTTGAAATAAGCCTTTATCATGTAAGGCATATATTGCCTTTCTTAAATCTTCTTCATTAGATGCCATGAGGATAGATTTATGGGAACCTAAAAATGGAGTCGAGCGGATTTTTTCAAAAATAAATAGCTCTAGCATGTTGATTATTTTAATTTGATTATCTAGTTGATAGTTTGGCATGATCACTCCTGTTCATACAGAGCTTATTATTTTATTACAGTATTACCATTAAAAAAGCTGAACCGTACCGGGTTTGTCGGAGACATTTTTATTTAAGTTAGGCCACGTGACCTAACGGGTTAATCTTATCATAGTACATTGCTTCAAACTCAAAAGGCGATACATAACCCAATGCGCTGTGTACACGCTTTTTGTTGAACCAATCTACCCAATTTAATGTCGCAAGTTGTACATCCGCTAAACCTTGCCAATCTGCTTTTAAATATTCAATCACCTCTGTTTTGTATAAGCCATTCACCGTTTCAGCCAAAGCATTATCGTATGAATCACCCGTTGTACCGACTGATGCTCGTAAATTTGCTGCTTCTAAACGATTGGTATAGCGAATAGAAAGATATTGAACACCTCTATCTGAATGATGAATTACATTCTTTGGCATGCCTCGATCGTGCAATGCTTGCTCCAATGCATCGAGCACCATATCTGTATTCATCCGTGTAGATACTTTCCATCCAACAATTGCTCGTGAGAACACATCAATAATAAATGCGGTGTAGACCCAGCCAGAATTGGTTTGAATATACGTAAAGTCACTGACCTGAGAAGCACTGCTTCGCAAGGGTCAGGATGATCTGCACTAAAATTCCGTTTCACTAAATCACCTGCCCGTTTTTGATCATCTCGGCTGCGGGTAGTTTGTTTGTTCTTACCACGCCAAACACCTTGTATATCTAGCTTTTGCATCAATCGAGCAACTGTACAACGTGCAATAACATAGCCTTCACGTTTCAATTGTTGCCAAACTTTACGTACACCATATCGACCTGAACTTTCTTTCCAAATACGTTTGATTTGTTCAGCATGATGCAGGTCATGCAGATCCCGTTTCGCTCGATGTTCTGTATTTACTGTGAGATCTAAAGTCCGGTAATAGGTAGAAGCTGAGATCGGTAAAATCCTACAAATCGCCTCAACACCATATAACGCCTTATTGTTATGGATGAAATCCACCATTATTTGTGTGGGCGGTCGAGCTCCGCCTGGGCGAAAAAAGC
>NZ_JACAXE010000014.1:0-96115 GCF_013391565.1 Acinetobacter sp. SwsAc6 | reverse complement strand
TAACTGGCGTAGAAATGTTCCGTAAACTTCTTGACGAAGGCCGTGCGGGCGAGAACTGTGGTGTTCTTCTACGTGGTACTAAACGTGAAGACGTTCAACGTGGTCAAGTACTTGCTAAACCAGGTGCAATCAAACCGCATACTAAATTCGACGCAGAAGTATACGTACTTTCTAAAGAAGAAGGTGGTCGTCATACTCCATTCCTGAACGGTTACCGTCCACAGTTCTACTTCCGTACTACGGACGTAACTGGTGCGATCGCGCTTAAAGAAGGCGTGGAAATGGTAATGCCTGGTGACAACGTTGAAATGTCAGTAGAGCTTATCCATCCAATCGCAATGGACCCAGGTCTACGTTTTGCGATCCGTGAAGGCGGTCGTACAGTTGGTGCTGGTGTAGTTGCTAAAGTAACTGCATAATCGCTGATTGTGTAAAAAAAGCGCCTCTTTGAGGCGCTTTTTTTATGGCTAATGATTCTAAAAAAACTATCAAATCAAAACGAAAGATAAATTGTCAGACAATAATTTTGAAAGCTGTCCTTAACTGATATCTCTTGACCTTAACTGCGATTATCGAAAAATTGCAAATCTTTAATATTAAGTTATGAAAATATAAATATAAGGATGAATCAGCTGAATCAGCTGATTGGCAGGAGTTAGTTATGAACGCTAAAGTAAATATTACCAACCGTGCAGGCGCAAGTTTCCCAGTTCGTCGAATGAACTTTGATTTTGATTCAGTTCCAGAGTATTGGATGAATGGTTCTGCAGGTCTCACACATTTTATGACTGCATTATCTGCACTGTTTCCAGCAGGTGAAAAGTTCTTTATTGACAGCGTTCGTGCTGTTCGTCAGCATTCTGGCATTAAAGACAATGCAGAGTTACAAAAAGAAATTTCTGCATTTATTGGTCAAGAAGCCATGCATACACAAGAGCATGTTGGCTTTAATGCATCTGCACAAAAATTTGGCCATGATGTTGATACTTTAGATGGTTATACTGGAAAAGTATTAAAAAATTCGAGCAAGTTTTTAGCAATGATTGGTAAGCCGTTTGGCTTTAATAAGCAAATGGTGGACCTAACCATTACCACAGCGCTTGAACACTTTACTGCAACGATCGCAACTCAATTATTGGTGAATCCGCATATTCAAGAGCTGATGACTGATGAAACCATGAAAACCATGTGGTTATGGCATGCAATTGAAGAAAATGAACATAAAGCTGTCGCTTATGATGTATATGAAGGTGTATTTGGTAAAGGCGTAAAAGCTTATACGGTACGTACGACAAGTTTAGTTGCTGCTATGGTGACGTTATTTTGTGTACAAAGTTACTTCTTGTTCAGATTATTAAAAGAAGACCAGCAGTTGAACCGTGAATCTTTAGGTATTATTTACGAATATGCATACAGCCCGTCAAAAGGGGTGATTACTGGCATGGGTAAAGAGATGCTAGAATATTTCAAACCAGGTTTTCACCCAAATGACTTAGATACACACAGTCTGTTGGCAAAATGGAAAGAGAAATTAGGTTTTTAAGTGAATGCTGTAGTTTTTTGAATCTTGTAGAGCGATGAAAATCGCTCTTTTTTTTACTCGATTTTTTTGTCAATTTTTTTATAATTCGCTATTCCTATTCGCGATAAAAGATAACGAAGATGATTCGTTTGATGAATACGGCCGATGTTGCATCTGTCGTAGAAATTGAAAAATTAGTCCAAAGCCATCCGTGGACACCGAAGCAGTTTGATGAGGCGGTGACTGGCTATCAAAGTACAGTCATTGAAGTACGTGGGCAAGTTGTGGGTTTCTGTATTTTACAGCCCGTTTTAGATGAAGCGAACTTGTTGCTCATGGCGATTCATCCGAGTCAACAAGGCCAAGGTTTAGGATATCGTTTACTAGAAGAATCTATTGCGATGCTGAAAAATAATCCTGTGCAGATTTTTCTTGAAGTACGTGAATCAAATACCGCTGCGATTCGTTTATATGAGAAATCTGATTTTCATCAAATTGATTTAAGAAAAAACTATTATCCGAAGCCAGATGGTACGCGTGAGCACGCCATTATTATGGTGCGTACATGTAGTGATGATTTTTCACAGCTATTTAAATAAGAAACACAACCGCGTTGTATTGGACAATGCGATTGTTATTTAATAATGGAATTATTCCAACCTGAAGGGAGGGTCGTCATTAAAGAGTCTCCTAAATGTTGAATTTCTTCGGCACTTAAGGTGTGATTTAAACGACGCCATTGCCCATCAAGTAGCAATTCCAGAGGAATGTAATCCGACTTGTAATTCATTTTATTGGAATGAGGAACCCAATAGCCTAAGTATATATATTGTAAACCGAGCGCTTTGGCATATTCGATTTGCTTTAATACCGCGAACACGCCTAAAGAGCGTTTATGTTCATCTGGGTCAAAAAAAGTATAGACCGCAGATAAGCCGTCATCGAGCGGATCGCAGGTTGATACACTAATGAGACGATCATCTAGCCATAATTCTAAAAAGAAACTGTCCGTACAGCTATGAATTAAGAATTTTTCAAATTGATCACGACTTGGTGGAAACATGTCGCCATCAGCATGTCGCTCCGTAATGTAACGCTCATACAACGCATAATGCACATCGCTTGCATCTTTGGGTTGTGTAATTTTAAGGCTTAAATCCTGATTGCGTTTCCAAGCTTTCTTTTGTTTGCTGTTCATTGTAAATTCATGGATGGGAACACGAGATGATAAGCATTGGCGACAGAGATGGCATTCTGGTCTATAAACAAAATCACCACTACGACGAAAACCCATACGGGAAAGTTCAGACAGCGTAACGACGTCAATACGATGTACTGGATCTAAAAACACCATACGTGCAGATTTATTGTCTAAGTAGCTACAGTCATGTGGTGGCGTAATATAATACTGCAACTCGTTAAGCAGGGATTTTGGTTGATATGAGTTCATGCAATATCCCTCTATTTTTGTATGATTCGACTCAATCGGGAACTAATGCGGAATTTTGCGCTATTGTTTTACTTGAAAATACACTGTCTTGATATTTTTTCCAATCAATTGCAGGGCGTTTTATCACATCTTGTAACGAATTTAAGTATATTTGGCGAGAAACTGTACAAGCACCTAAGCTGATTAAATGATCATTTTCTAATTGGCAGTCTATCCATTCAAGCTGATTTTCTTGTCCAATCAGCATCAAGCTATAGAAAGCCATTTTAGACACATCGGTGCGGGTGCTAAACATGGATTCACCAAAACAACCTTGCCCAATACTAATACCATATAAGCCTCCGACAAGTAGATCTTGTTCCCAAACCTCAATGCTATATGCATAGCCTGCATTAAACATGGCGCAATAACCTTGAATAATATCTTCAGAGATCCAAGTCTCATTGGCATAACTGCGTGGAAGTGAGCAGGAGCGGATCACTTTTTCAAAAGCATGATTGACCGTAATGCGGTAATTCATTTTCTTCATGCTACGTAGTAAGGTTTTGCTTGGACGATAATCTTGTGGGCGGATAATACAGCGCGGTTCAGGACACCACCAATAAATTGGCTCACCTTCAGAAAACCATGGAAATAATCCATGTGTGTAGGCTTCAAATATTGTAGAAGGGGAGAGGTCTGCGCCACTGCAAATCAATCCTTGTCCTTCTGGGTCAACTTCGACTGGGTCTGGAAAGGTAAATTTAGAAGCTGGCAGGCATTGCATAAGAGATTTTGACCTAGATTGATTCTGTTTATCATAACCAATATTTGATTACTGCCCAATCGGGGATGTTTTGTTATATTTTGTCTTTATGAAATGGCTCGTTATTTTTTGTTTGTTTATAGGGCGAGTTAAACAGGCTTAAAGTAAAAAACCGCCATGACGGCGGTTTTTTTATCTATAGCGCTTAGGAATTAAAGCGCATCAAGATATTTTTCTGCATCAAGGGCAGCCATACAGCCTGAACCCGCAGAAGTAATCGCTTGACGGTAAATGCTGTCTGCAATATCACCTGCAGCAAATACGCCAGCTACTGAAGTTTGCGTCGCGTTACCTGCAGTACCGCTTTGTACTTGTACATAGCCATCACGTAGCGTCAATTGACCTTCAAACATACCGCTGTTTGGCTTGTGGCCAATCGCAACGAACATGCCTGTCACATCAACATTTTGTGTTGAATCATCTTGAGTTGATTTCAAGCGTACTGAAGTTACGCCAGATTGCGCATCGCCCAATACTTCATCGACTTGATGATTCCAAATGATGCTGATTTTGCCTTCTTTTACTTTTTCAAATAAATGATCTTGAAGGATTTTTTCAGAACGTAGCGAGTCACGACGGTGTACTAAAGTCACGTGTGAAGCAATGTTTGAAAGATAAAGTGCTTCTTCAACTGCAGTATTACCACCGCCTACAACCATCACCTTTTGGTTTTTATAGAAGAAGCCATCACATGTTGCACATGCACTCACACCTTGGCCCATGTAGGCAGCTTCAGATTCTAAACCGAGGTATTGTGCTGTCGCACCTGTTGCAATAATTAAGGCATCACATGTAAATTCATCCATATCGCCTTTAAGTACAAATGGGCGTTGACTTAAATCAACTTCGTTGATGTGGTCATAAATAATTTCTGTACCAAAGCGCTCAGCGTGCTCTTGCATACGTTCCATGAGGGCAGGGCCTGTCAAACCGTGTGCATCACCTGGCCAGTTGTCTACTTCAGTTGTAGTTGTTAACTGTCCACCGAGTTGCAAACCAGCAATGAGTGTTGGTTTTAAGTTGGCACGTGCAGCGTATACAGCAGCGCTATAACCAGCAGGGCCAGAACCTAAAATAATTAAACGAGAGTGACGAGCGCTCATTCGCGACATCCTTTTTTTATAGGGAAATTTGTGGAATTATACGTGAAAGTCGGTGCTGATTGTGTGAGATTAAAGTCGATATTATTGATCATTGAAATCGATTTGGGCTATATAGAATAGAGTTAACAACTTAGCTAAATAATCATGCATCTTTTTTTGATGAAGAAGTGCATAATATGGGGCTTATTGCGCAGCTTAGATTCAAGCCAGCCAGCAAACAAAAACATTTGAAAAATTGGTTACAGGACAGTATATGACAGCGGTGTCGGGTGCCTATGCACAGCGCTTAATAATGACATTATTCTTGGTCTCATTTGGGATTTATCTGTTCCTTGCAACAGTCACTTATACACCATTTGATCCAGGCTGGATGCACATTTCTAGTGATACTATGCAAGTATCAAATGCCAGTGGCGTTGCTGGTGCATGGATTGCTGATCTTTTATTTGGTTTTCTTGGCTGGGCCAGTCTACTTATACCTGTATATTTGTTTGCAGAAGCAGTACAAGTTTGGTGGCCACATAGCTTTTTAAACCGTCCTTTTCGTGTTGCTGCACAGTTTTTTATTTTGTTGGCGACTGCGAGTTTATTGTTTTTGTTCTGGCAAGTTCCTGCAGATACTTTAGATAATGCATCTGGCGGTATTATTGGTTATGAATTGGGCCAAAGTTTATCTAATTTACTGACCATTTATGGCGCGGCTTTCTTCCTGATTGTGTTTTGGGTGCTCCTGTTTACTTTAGCCTTTGGGGTAAAGTGGAACAAAACTTGGGTCACCTTAAAAGCAGCACCTGCGTATTTACAAGATCTATTTTATCGTAATGTGCCTGAAAGTGAGTCTGCATACGACTTAACTGCACCACCAACTAAAAAAGAAGCGACACCTGTTGTTGCGAAAATGGCAACATCAGCTTCTGCAACGGCATTGGCTGTGGAGCATCAACAGCAATCGAGTATTGATCCTGCTGTGCGTGATAGTGCTGCAGAGCGTTTGTTTAGCGATATTGCAGATAAAGAATGGGAAGCAGAGCAACGTCAGCCCCAAGTTGAAGCTGATTTAACTACGCCAGAATTAGATGCAGAGTTTGAACAAACTTTGGAAAAAGCCCATCGCTTAATGGATGATCCTGAGCGTGTTGTCGCGACAGGTGAAGTGTGGCGTGCATTAAATTCAGATGAAGATCAACGCCATAAACAAGATATTGATGCCTTATTAAAAGCAGCTGAAGAAGAGCAGCAACCTAAAACAGCGGCCACTAATTTCCAGCATGTGGTGCATGCACACGACGCATCTACAGTAGACATCTCTACACAGCCAACATCCTCGGCATCAAAATCATCTGTAGATTGGGATGATGATGAAATCTTTGATGAGTTGTTGGCTGCAGTGCCAAATGCAAAAACGGCGACAGATGTACATATCCCGTTTAATAGCACATCACTGACGGATGATCGTGCTGAAACGACTACGTCGACTGTGCCAAGTGTAGAAATGCAGTTTGCACCACAGCCACATGATAAGCCAAGTTTGCATATTGTAGATGATGCTATGACGCTAGCGGCAACAGCGGCAACAGCGGCAACAGCGGCAACAGCGGCAACAGCGGCAACAGCGGCAACAGCGGCAACAGCGGCAACATTTGCAGCTACACCTATAATAACAACGGGATCTAAAGCAGCAAATTTAGACACAGAATTTGATGATCTTGATGATTTACTGGTTGATGATTTAAATGACACGCCAGCACCAAGAACCACTAGCAGTTATGCGCAATCATCTTCATTGGTAAATGCCAATATTCAAACCAGTTTTGAAGCACCTAAGCCATTAGTATCTGAAGAAGAAAAAGCGCTGATTAGCTCGAATAAAGATGCTTTCCGTGAAGTTTGGCAGGATACTGCAGGCCGTCCAGCTGAAGCTGAACCAGAGTTTGAAGAAGAAGACTTTGATTTTGATGCGCCATTAACAGATTCGGCAGGTCGTCCGCTGTCTCGCGCCATGCAGGTTGCGAAAAAGCGTTTAGATTTACCGCCATTGCCGGGTCTAGATTTGCTGGATGATGTTGATCCGAATAAAAAGGTGAATTTTACAGAAGAACAGTTAGCCCGCCTTTCTGAACTGCTGGAAATTAAACTGCAGGAATTTAACGTCAAAGCGAAAGTGATGGAGGCACAACCAGGGCCAGTTGTAACTCGCTTTGAACTGGATTTGGCGCCGGGTGTAAAAGCATCGAAAGTGACCAATATTTCGCGTGACTTAGCGCGTTCGATGTCTATGGCATCGGTGCGTGTAGTCGAAGTTATTCCGGGCAAGCCTTATATTGGTATTGAGGTGCCAAACAGCTCACGTGAAATGGTGCGTTTAATTGAATTGTTAGAAACGCCAGCTTACCGTGATCCAAATGCATTGCTCAGTATGGCGATGGGTAAAGATATTTCGGGTAATCCTGTATTGGCCGATTTGGCTAAAGCACCTCATATGCTGGTTGCAGGTACGACAGGTTCTGGTAAGTCAGTCGCTGTAAACTCAATGCTGCTTTCGATGCTGTTGAAATATACGCCTGAGCAGCTGCGTCTAATCATGATTGACCCGAAACAGCTTGAACTTGCCAACTATAACGATATTCCTCACTTGCTTACGCCAGTCGTGACTGACATGAAAGATGCAGTCAGCGCATTAAACTGGTGTGTAAATGAAATGGAACGCCGTTATAAACTGATGTCTATGATGAAAGTTCGTAAAGTCATGGACTATAATCGTAAGGTGCAAGAGGCATTGGCAAATGGCGAAGATCTATTTGACCCGACTTGGAAAGCCAGTGAGTCTGTGGCGGGCGAGCGTGCACCTCGCTTACAAGAAATGCCATTGATTGTGATTGTGGCGGATGAATTTGCTGACATGATCATGCAGGTTGGTAAAAAAGCTGAAGAAATGATTACACGTTTAGCGCAAAAGTCACGTGCAGCGGGTATTCACTTATTACTTGCAACACAGCGTCCAACTGTGGATGTTGTGACAGGTTTGATTAAAGCCAATATTCCAACCCGTGCAGCCTTGCGTGTGAACAGTAAACTTGATTCGCGTACAATTTTAGATGCAGGCGGTGCTGAAGACCTATTGGGTCATGGCGATATGTTGTTCCTTGGCCCAGGTAAAATTGAGCCAGAACGTGTGCATGGCGCTTTTATTAGCGATGATGAAGTGAACCGTATTTGTGATGCTTGGCGTGAACGCGGTGAGCCTAATTATGTGGATGAAATTTTAACACCGTATGATGAAGAGCCGACCTCTCGTGGTTTTGAAGATGGTGATGGCGGTTCAGACCGTGATGCGTTGTATGATCAGTGTGTGTCTTTCGTACTTGAAACACGTAAGGCATCTACATCGTCACTGCAACGTAAATTTAGCCTTGGCTATAACCGTGCAGCCCGTATTATCGACCAGATGGAAGAAAACGGGATTGTCAGCGCCATGGGTGCAAATGGCAAACGCGATATTTTGATTTAAATTTAAGATCATATAAAAAAGCAGCATTTATGCTGCTTTTTTTATGCTGGTCAGTTTTAGTTGCTTTCCTTTACTGTTAGTACTTGAGGCTCCAGCGACTGGCATAGTCAATTAGTTCAGCCAAAGAATGTACATGGAAGGTCAAGTAAATGGCTTTGATACAGTCTTTTAAAACGGCTGGACTGATTTCAAGCTTATGCATAATGTCTTGCTTGGAATTACCTGTGACTAAGAGATAGGCAACTTGACACTGTTGTGGTGAGAGATCAGCATTTTCTAATTTTGTCCAGATGAATAAGCTACGGGGCAATTCATGCTTCAAATGTAGCGCGATACATCGGTCTTGCTGTAGAGGTGAAAACATCCACTCGGCGCGAATATTTAAAATGCCATTTGGGATATCTATCCGCGTTTGAGGGAGTTGTACACCATATTTGAGTTCATTGATCACTTGATAACAGATTTTGGGTAAGGCTTTGTTGGGCTCCCAAAAATCATAGTGGATTGCAAGTAAGTTGAGTAGATCCTTCACTGAGTCTGTCATCATGATGACTTCACTGTTTGGATCAAGAATGAGCATTGCTTGCTCAACATCAAAGTTAAACTCGTTGCGTAAAGTTGTTTGATGTTGCAAGGCGTATTCAATATATTGGCCAACTTGGGATAGAAAGTAGCTATCTTGTTCGGAAAAACTTGAACCTACACCACGGAACAGTGAAACACCGCCACTTGGTTTATTGGACTGTTCTAAGCGTAAATCTAGGGTATGGTGCACACCACTGCCACGAACCATAATTTGATAATTATTGCTTTGAAAATACTGTTCATCGGGACGAAGTAAGTTTCCTGATTTTGGTAAGGTGGGTGTATCTAGCCACCGCATATGGCCTTCAGTTTTTGGGTCTAAAAATATTTCGACCTCATGTTGTAATAAATCAATGAAACGTTGATCTAGTCCAGAGTGATAATACATATAAGGCACAGCTGATGCTGATGTAAGTGCAAAAGCATGTAAATCATGCGGAATAAGCTGATTTAAATATTTAAAAAATAAAGGCGCTAAAGTAATTGCAGAATGGCCTGAGCAACACAAGTAACGAATCCGATTTAATGTACTTTTTTTATTGCTATCCAATTTACGCAAAGTTGCCATAAATCGCCATAAATAATAATGAATACACTTATTTTACCTAGATTTTTTTGATTAAAAAACATCCGAAAATGTGTGGGTTAAATTTCAGGATAAAAAAAATAAACTTTAGCCCCCCAGTCAGGGGTCATGCTTGAGCCACTTGTTATGGCTTTATTCAGTTTTTCATACGCAAGAAATGCAGTTTGTAAATTTTTTGCTTTAGCACTAGGAAAAACAGAAAGCATCAAGACGATGCTAAGCAGATTTGGGGCACAACATGAATCATATATATAAAGTCGTACGCAATAGAAAAGGCCAGCTTGTAGTTACAGGAGAAGCTGCTAAAAGTCATACAGCGACCAGTGAGAAAAATACTGGATATAGATGTGTACAAATGTTGGCTGCAGTTATCTGCGGTCTAGCTGTTACGCAAAGTGATGCTGGCGAAATTTGTGCATATCAATCTGGTACAAGTTCTACGTCAAGTGCGGTTGGTTCAGGTGCAATCGCTTGTGGCAGTAACAATGGTGCACCAGGAACAGACAGTGTTGCATTGGGGCATAAGAACCTTGCATAGTCGACTGAAGTAAGTGTGATTGGTTATGGCAACCAAGCACAATCTGAATATGCTAGCGCTATAGGTTATAAAAACATAGTTGGACAAAATGCCATGACAGCCACTGCAATTGGTTATAAAAATACGGCTTCCAATCAATATGCTATGGCATTTGGAGCAGAAAATACTGCTTCAGGCATACAGAGTAATGCCTTTGGTAATTCCAATACCGCATCAGGGCGTTTGAGCAGTGCAGTGGGTGCATATAATACTGCATCAGCGCTTAGCTCTAGTTCTGTGGGCTATTTGAATAGAGCGTTTGGTACAAACAGCAGCGCATTAGGTGCTTTAAACATTGCTTCTGGGTTTGATAATAGCGCAATTGGCTTTACAAATATTAGTTTGGGAAATTCAGGCAGTGCAATAGGAAATCGAAATACTTCGATTGGGCTGTCTTCAGCGGCGATTGGTAGCGGATTGAAAAATGATTCAACGATCAGCAGTGTAAGCAGTAGGGCGCGTCAATATGATTTGAAAGACAGCGCAGGCAAGCTGGTCAGTGTCAATGGAATTGAAGTGACTGTTTCTGCAGGCGCAGGCTTAAGCGGCCTCAATTATATTACCCATATCAATGGCGCAGAGGTCACAGCCGAGGAACGTCAGCAATTTTTAGACAATGTCCGTTATGGCAACATCGCTGCAGGTGATTACAGTACTGCCTTGGGAACATTCAACTTTGCAATTAAGGAAAACAGTACAGCTGTTGGCGTGCAAAATACTGCAAAAGGTTTAGATAGCAATGCTGTGGGTTTAAAAAATACCGCATCTGCTGATTATGCCACTGCAGTCGGCAATCGAAATTATGCTGATGCAACCAGTTCAGTTGCCATGGGCTATGGAAATCGGGCCACTGAAGTAGGTGCAACGGCAGTCGGCTACATGAACCAGGCAAGCGGTGAGTATAGTACCGCAATGGGGCATGCTTCGAGAGCAAGTGCAAAATGGAGTAGCGCTTTTGGTTCAGGTGCGAGTGCAACGGCGCAAGGTGCAACGGCAATTGGCACGAGCTCAATTGCTGATGAAGAAAATACCGTATCCATAGGCCAGTGGACGATGGAAAAACGCTTAACCAACCTTGCTAAAGCCATAAAAGATACAGATGCTGTCAATTTATCTCAATTACATCCAATGGTAACTGCATTGGGTGCCGGCGCAAACTATACGGGCGGGGTTTGGACAGCGCCAAGCTATATTATTCAAGGAGGAACGTATCGAGATGCAGGTAGTGCTTTTACTGCAGTGAATAGCAAGCTCACAAATTTGCAAACACAAGTCAGCAGTTTGGTGACAGGCGGTACTGGGACAGGCGCAAATGGAAAAAGCGCGTATGAAATTGCTGTCGTAAACGGCTTTAGTGGCAGTGAAACTGCATGGCTAGCTTCATTAAAGGGTGATACAGGGGCACAGGGCTTAAAAGGTGATAAGGGGGACAAAGGAGATCAAGGATTACAAGGCTTAAAGGGTGACAAGGGGGATAAAGGTGATCAGGGGATACCGGGTTTAAATAGCGGTACAGGCACAGGCAATGGTGCGAGCGCTTATGATATTGCGGTCAATCATGGATATGCAGGAACAGAAGCCGATTGGCTGACATCACTGCAGGGGTCTCAGGGCGTCAAAGGCGACAAAGGGGATCAGGGCTTGCAGGGCCTAAAAGGCGATAAGGGTGATAAAGGTGATCGAGGCTTGCAAGGCCTTAAAGGTGACCAAGGATTCAGCGCATTTGATCTTGCTGTGCAGAATGGTTTTAACGGGACAGAGCAACAGTGGCTGACGTCACTGGCCAGCGGTGGCACAGCGGTTGTATCCATTGGAACAAACCCAAATCCACAGGCGGTATTGCCTTTGGCAACAGGCACGGATGCTGTAGCCATAGGCAGTTCATCTGAAGCATCGGGGGATCAGTCTATTGCCTTGGGGACGGCGAATCAGGTGTCTGGAGAACAGTCTATCGCAATCGGAAGCAGCAATATGGTTGCAGGTGAAGGCAGTTTGGCCATCGGAAATGATAATTCAGTGAGTGGGCAAAATACCGCTGTATTGGGCAATGCAATAAATGCATCGGCAAATAATGCTGTGGCTTTAGGTCATGGCTCTACAGCGCTGCGTGACAATACGATCTCTGTCGGTTCGGATACGTAGCAGCGGCAAATTGTAAATGTTGCAGCGGGAACACAAGATACCGATGCAGTAAACCTGAGGCAAATGCGGGAATCTGAACTGCAAACCTTAAATAAAGCGAATGGTTATACTGATACCCAAGTGACTGAATCGCTCAGTCAATCACGCCAGTATACAGACCAGCGTGTGAATGCATTGGAAAATGAATTCCGTAATGAGCGTCGGGATACACGGGCAGCGATTGCTTCAGCTATCGCCGTGGCGTCTTTGCCTCAACCAACCTATGCAGGTGCAAATATGTTTAGTGTTGCAGGGGGTACGTGGCGAGGACAGCAAGGCTTTGCAGTCGGATTTAGTGGTGTAACTGAGGATAATCGTTTTATTTATAAAGCCTCTGGTACAGCCAGTTCTCAAGGTGATGTTAGTGGTGGTGTTGCAATTGGCTGGCAATGGAAATAAGGACCATTTAACAGATAAATCTGCACAGTATTATTTATAATTTTTTGAAAAGCCCAACTATTTTGAGTTGGGCTTTTTGTATTGTTTAGGCTCTAAATTTGGCTTGATATGTATATTGGATGGAGTAGTATGATGGTATAAATACGTGATAAATATCGTTAATATGTGAAAGGTTGCCATGCATAGATGTTCATTCTATGATTCACGACAACGCTTCAATTTTAAGTAATGATCAGATTACTGTAGAGACTTAGCAGGTAGCCAAGGAATGCAAATACAACGTCAGATGCGGATGAGCAGAGGAGCGTCTGCATGAATATTGTCATGGCGTTATTTCCACTGATCGTGCTCATTAGCATGGGCTATGGGTTTAAGCGTAAAAAATTTTTGCAAACAGAATTTTGGGCCAATTCGGAAAAACTCAATTATTTCTTTCTTTTTCCTGTATTGCTTTTTAATAACTTAGCAGGCGTACAATTAAATCTAGGTGCGATCTTCCAATTATTGCAGGCATTTTTTGCCGTTGTATTGGGTGTGGTTAGCATACTTTGGTTGTTGAAGCGAGTATATGCCATCCCTGTAGCGCGTTTTGGGGTATATGTACAGAGTCAAATTCGCTTCAATACCTATATTGGTCTGGCATTGATGGGGACGCTTTACGGCACAGAAGGCATGCAGATGTTTGCCATGTTGATTGCTGTTGCTATCCCTGTGGTCAACATCTTTTCGGTCATGGCCTTTTCTGAGGGGCAACGTGGACGATGGTATGACACGCTCTTTGCCATAGCTAAAAATCCGCTTATTTTGGGTTGTGTAGTTGGTGTGCTTTTTAACCTTTCAGGTCTGCATTTATTTTCTGGGATGCAGTCTTTATGCAACATCTTGGCAGCCACAAGTTTGCCCTTAGGCTTACTTTCTGTGGGTGCAGCGCTACAACTCGATCAGTTAAGTAAAGGCCTCTCACGGCTCACAGCAAATACTTTTGCGCGCTTGTTGATTATGCCGTGCTTGGCATTTTTCGCGAGCGGGAGTTTGGGGCTAACTGAGTTGCAAAGTATTATTTTGGTCACTTTTTTTGCTTTACCGACTGCATCTGCTTCCTATATTTTAACGCGGTACTTTCAAGGGGATAGCCAGTTGATGGCTGGCGTGATTAGCCTACAGACCCTATGCTTTATCGGAAGTTTTCCTTTACTGATGTGGTTGTTATATTAATTTTAAAATGTTGCTATAAAAAAAGCCTGCATGTGCAGGCTTTTTGATGCGAAAAAATGCTTATGCAAATTTTGCCAATACTGCTAAAAAGCCTTCGCTTTGGCGCGGGAATTGGGCAATCACATCATGAATACGCTGACCTTCAGGGTTGGTTGCATTAACATCACGGCCGTCTGCTGTGAATTGAGTAAGTAGGCGCTCATAGTCAGTAGGACGCATGTGTTTGAATGCATGGTATAGCACATGAAAATCGCCGTTTACGCCTTCAGGAGGTAACTGAGTTAAGTAGGCAAATACTCGTTCATCTGACCATTCTTCATTAAACGTCGCTGGTTGAGATAATGCCATTGCAATCCCCTTGGTGTTCTTTTGAAAATAAATAAGCAAAATATGAGTACGCAAGTGACAAAGTTTTGTTATTTACTTTGTCTTGAAGTTAATGCTTGTTGAGTCGTCAGTGCAAGAATTGCAATCTAACCCACTCGAAGCAAAGCTTCTCGTCTTGCTCCTGAACATGGCAGAGCCTTAAGGTTCAGTCGCTTCGAAGCAAAGCTTCTTGTCTTGCGCCTGAACATGGCAGAGCCTAAAGGTTCAGGCACTTCGAAGCAAAGCTTCTTGTCTTGCGCCTGAACAAAGCAGTGCTTTGTTCAGGCTCATATTTTGCCTTGATTCAATTTGATTGACTAATCAGAAATCAAATTAACGCTCTTCAGGCAAATTGATATTCATTTCAAGCATCTCGATGTTCGCTTCAGAACGTACAGACATTTGAATATGTTGCTCATCGACACCACGAACATAGCGGTTAACGACTTGCATGATTTCTTTTTTCATTTGGTCAATTTTGTCTTGGCTCAAACGTTTGCCTAAGCCATTTTCGGACGCAACAATGACTTTTAAGCGGTCTTTTGCAGTTTGAGCGCTTGTAGGTTTGTCATCACCGCTGAATAATTTACTCCAAAAACCAGCCATCTTATCCTCCAAATAATCGTGCTAACCAGCCTTTCGGCTTCGCAGTAATATGACGGTAAGGACGCTCTTCACCTAAGAAACGTGCAACTAAGTCATCATAAGCTTCGCCCGCTTGGGTTTCTGTATATAAGATGACAGGTTTACCTTCGTTCGAAGCTTGCAGCACGCTTTTGCACTCAGGAATAACACCCAGTGTAGGTACACGTAAAATGTCTTTTGAAATGTCATCAATGGTTAACATTTCTTGTTTGTCTGCACGTTCTGGGTTGTAACGTGTAATACATAAATGCTTACGGATACGACCTTCGTTGTTTTCTACTTTTTTGGTTTTGCTATCGAGCATACCAATAATACGGTCAGAGTCACGTACCGAAGAAATTTCAGGATTGGTCACAATAATTGCTTCATCAGCATGGTACATTGCAAGGATTGCACCGCGCTCGATACCTGCAGGTGAGTCACAAATAATATAATCAAATTCTTGTGAAAGTTCATCCATTACACGTGCAACACCATCATCAGATAAGGCATCTTTGTCACGTGTTTGTGATGCAGGCAAAATGTAAAGGTTTTCAATGTCTTTATCGCGAATTAACGCTTGTTGTAATCGTGCTTCGTTATTAATGACATTTACAAAATCGTATACTACACGGCGTTCACAGCCCATGATCAAATCGAGGTTACGTAAACCTACGTCAAAATCGATCACAACAGTTTTGTGACCACGTAGGGCTAAACCTGTTGCAAAAGATGCGCTTGTTGTAGTTTTACCTACGCCACCTTTGCCTGATGTTACGACAACAATTTTCGCCACCGAATCCACTCCTGTTATGGTTTAAATCCCCTGATCAATACAGGGGTTTATTGGTGTTTATTTATACATTAAAATTGCAAAGCTTCAAATACAAGCTCATGCTGGTCATTTAAATAAATGTGTACGGGTTTTTTCGTAACATGCGGTGGAATGTCATCGGCTACGCAATATGTCCCAGCAATAGACACGAGTTCTGCTTCAAGTGAATGACAGAAGATTCGTGCAGCACTATTGCCCCCAGCACCGGCAATGACTCTACCACGGACACTGCCATAAATATGTATATTTCCTGAAGCAATGACTTCGGAACCGCTGTTAATCCCAGCACTTAAAATAATGTCACCGTGATCTTGCACAATACATTGGCCAGTACGCAGAATTTCATCATGGTAAGACGTAATATGGCGGACTTCTGGTACCGCCACTACGACTGTATCTTCTGCTTGTGGCTGGGGTTTTTCAGCGACAGCAGGCGTTTCAATTGCTTGCTCTTTGGTTGGTTTGACCTGTTCCATCTTACGGTCAGGTGGAATGACTGGAAATTGAATAGCGCGAGCTTGGTCTGCCAAGACACCGTCTGTTACAGCAATCGGCTGTAACTCAAGGCTAATCAGCAATTGAATCAGTTCAATAAGCTCTTGTTCAACACTGCTTTCAATGACCGCAAGCGTTCCGATTGGGAAGGCTTTTTGAAGCATTGGGCTAAGTTGCTGGCGGATCGCATCATGATCATTTGTGTCAAGGTTAATGCGGATTGCATTGACCATTCTGCCTTTTATCCGTATATCAGCCATAATTATTCCTTCAAACTTCTCACTGTTGATTTTATGTGGAAGTGATATTTTAAGTAGAGCAAATGCTAGAACAAAATGAGGCATTTCTCTAGCAGAAACAGCAATTATTTTTGAACTATAGATTAATCTTTAGCTTGATCTTGTGCTTGGAGTTCTTGTTGCCATTGTTTTACTTTTACTTGCTTACGAATGGCCTCTAAACTTTCAAAAACAGCCGAGCGAACCAACGCATCAAGTTTGTCATTTTTTTCAATTTCAATGGCACTAATCCGTGTTGCAATATCTGTATATAAATTAGGATGCCGTGCTGTAGACGCATTTGGTGATGCTAAAGGATCAATTAAGCCTTGGGTAATATTTTCACCTAATCGCTGTCCGATGCTTTGAATTTGTTGTTCTATACGGCCACCGACAATCGGGATAAGGCGCAGTAATTGCGTCAGCTCAGGCGTATCTTCAATTGCTTGATTGACAATTTGTCCCACGCTTTTTGCAATACGTTCACGATCGGCTTGTAGCTCACGACTTAAATTTTCTTGCAGAATTTCAGCCAGCGCTTGGGAGAATAAATCCCGATGATGCTGAATGACATTGCTGATTAAATCTTTATGTGTTGTGCTGGTTTGAAGCTCATGTTTGAGACCATCTAAAACCGTTACCACTACACGATCGGATAATTCCTCCATCACGACGCGATAGTAAAATAAGCCTTTTTCCTGCCAAGAGGTTGGAAAAATTTGATAACCCATTTCATAGAGGCGGTAGGCCACAACCCCTGCACGAAATAATCGTAAAAAGCGGAAATAGGGCACAATGGCAACAATTTCATACCAATGGATAAACGGAAAGAAAAACCAACGTTGGTGATGTTTCTGTACGATTGCAATTGCCCAGCGCGTGAGTAATTCCACAATCAAGAAAATTATGAACCACGCTTCTGTAGTAATTACCCACGGGTGCAAGTATTCACGATAAAATTCAAGTACACTCGGTAAATGGATGGCATTAAAGAACCAGCCCCCAATATTACTCATGAGGAAGAAGTTCATGCCTAAGCAGAACAAGTTAAAAATAATAATAAATACCATGAAAATGTCATAGGCCAAAAAAGCTTTGAAATAGAAGCTTTTGGGGTCTAAATGCTGGTATTTAGATTTTTTAACAGGGATGTTCTGCGACATAGAAGCGGGCTCCGTGTATTTAGACGACAGGTGAATATTTAGATTTCATTTCTGAAATCAATTGATCTTTCTCAGTCCAAATTTGATCTACCCATTGCTGGAATTTCTCACGGAATTCGGCATCTTCTTCATAATTACCACCTGCAACCCATGCAGGGATATCAATTTTACGTAAATTTACAGCAATTCTAGGCACCTCGCCCAGCCAAAACTCACCATAACCTGGTACACCATCAGGATAAACAATGGTCATGTCGACCAAAGCATCAATTTGATCACCTAAAATATTCAATGCGAGTGCTAAACCACCTGCTTTAGGCTTAAGTAAATTTGTAAATGTTGATTTTTGTTGCGCGTGTTTTTCCGCCGTAAAGCGTGTTCCTTCGAGGTAATTGAGCAAGGTAAATGGCTGGCTTAAAAGCTGTTCACAAGACTTGCGCGCTTCTTCCATATCACGATGCTTGAGCTCAGGATTTTTAGCAATTTGTTCTTTGCTATGGCGTTTCATCATTGGGAAACCCAAGATTTTAAATGCTTGACCCACGAAAGGAATAAAGATCAGTTCCCATTTGGTAAAGAAACGGGTGAGTGGCATACGTGTTAAGCCAAAATACTGATTTACTGTGGTATCTACCCAGCTTTGATGATTACACATCATCAAATAACGGCCTTGCATATTCAGATCAAGATCATCATCAATCGAGATATCCCATTGAGTGTTAACCAACACATGATCAATGAGCCAGTTATTTACACTCAGCCAACTGTTGGTGATTTTTATATTGGTTTCATCAACCTTTTTTGATTGTTTAAAGAGCTTGGTCAGTCCTAGAGCCAATACAGGTGGCCCGTGGAAAAAAGTACTTCCTGTGATAACCGAACCGACAGTCAGCCCGCGTGTGACTTTTTTTAATGCTGGTTGCTTCTTGCTGTGCGATGACATATAAAAGTCCTAATGGGGAATAGTCTAACGTTTGCCAATTCACACAAATATAGAGCGTGTTTTGAAAATAAAAAAGCACTTCAGAACAACTGTGGAGAAAATTTGACGAAGTTGGCATTATTTTCTTATTTAAATATTACAAATTGTAACTAAACGATTTATTATTAACAAAAAATCAATGGTTACTCGATTTTTTTTACTTCATCATTCCATCCATACAACAAAACACAATCAAGGAGGCATGCGATGCGTGCACTAGCAATTTCAGCAGCAGTAGCAGGGGCTTTGGTACTATCTGGCTGTCAAACAACAGGTAATAATATTGGCGGTATGGAATACGACAAAACTGCTTTGGGTACTTTAATTGGTGCTGCAGCGGGTTACGGTATTTCTAAAGGCAATGCAAACTCTAGTTCTCAAAACAACCGTGCAGCAGCAATTGGTGCGGTACTTGGTGGTGCGACTGGTGTTTATCTTGATAACAAAGAGAAAAAACTACGTCAACAAATGGCGGGTACTGGTGTAGAAGTTAACCGTAATCCAGATGGTTCTGTTGGTTTAGTTATGCCAGGTAGCATTACATTTGATACAAACAAATCAAATATCAAACCTAACTTCTATTCTACTTTGAACAAAGTTGCGCAAACTTTAACTGAAGATAACAAGAGCGGTATCTTAGTTACAGGTTATACAGACAACACAGGTAATGATTCAATCAACATTCCATTGTCTCAAGCACGTGCGCAATCAGTTGCTAGCTACTTAGCGTCTCAAGGTGTTTCTACTTCACGTATTAATACTCAAGGTCAAGGTGCAGCAAACCCAATCGCATCTAACGCTACAGCGGCTGGTCGTGAACAAAACCGTCGTGTAGAAATCAGCATTTATGCAGTTCAATAATTCAGTAAACTCTGAATCTTGAATTAAAAAACCGCCTTCGGGCGGTTTTTTAATTTATACATACATGTTTATACAATTAGATGTTGAAGTGACAGACCATAAAAAAGCACCCTTGGGTGCTTTTAAAATGAATTGAAACTTATTTTTCGCAGAACTTCATAAATGCCTTTAAGCCGGGGCCTTGGTATTTCTGACGATGCACCAGCATAAACAGTGGACGAGTTAAAGACCAAAATGGGGTATCTAAAACGACCAATTGACCTTTTTCACGTAAAGGTTCAATGGCAAGTTTAGAAATACACGACATACCCAAACCGCCAGCGACAATTTTTAAAATCGCTTCATTATGACCTAGGGTAAGGCGAATATTGGCATTCGGTAAGTCTTTTAAAATCGCATTGTCAAAAACTTCCCGTGTGCCTGAACCCTCTTCACGCAATATCCATTCAACAGAATTGAAATCATCTGCGGTTAATGCACGGTTGAGTTGTGCCAAAGGGTGGTTGGGCGCACAGCACACTGCCAATTCGTCATCACGCCAATGGATGCATTGAAGCTGTGGCAAATGACAAGAACCCTCAATTAAAGCCAAATCCAATTGGAATTGATTTACTGCTTCAATCATTTGGCGGGTATTACCCACTTGTAATTGTAAATGCGCTTGTGGCTGAATTTTTAAGAAATCAGCCATTAAATCAGGCATTAAGTAATCACTAATGGTTAAGGTTGCACCCAAGCGCAAATCAATACTTTGTAGTTCACCTTTGGCTGCTTGTTCAAAGGCATCACAGCGACCTAAAATTTCAAGAGCTTGAGGCAGTAAGAAACGCCCTAAATCATTGAGTTGCAGTCGTTTACCCAGACGGTCAAATAAAGGTGCGCCTAGCCCATCTTCCAAATCTGCAAGCGCCATGCTGGCAGCACTTTGTGTTAGCTTGACAGCATCACTGGCTTTGGTCACAGTGCCTTCTTGAGCGACTGCTACAAAAACAGCCAACTGGCGTAATGTCATGCGCATGAATATAGCCTTAACATTTAAAAAATATTAATAAAATATGCTGTCATGCTAACATGAGCACAGTCTTTCACGCCACGTCGAAATCATGTCAATTGAAAAATTTAGCTTAGAAAAGGTTTTATCTGTACATCGTTGGACCAGTACCTTGTTTAGTTTTACCATGACGCGACCAGCTCATTTTAAATTTACAGCAGGGCAGTTTGCGCGTATTGGCTTAAAAGTGGGTGACGAGCTGGTAGTACGTGCTTATTCAGTGGTGTCTTCACCATTTGATGAAACATTAGAATTTTTCTCAATTGTTGTACCAGATGGTGCATTTACTTCAAATTTACAGCATCTTCAAATCGGCGATGAGCTGTATTTAGAAAAAGTCCCTTATGGCTTTTTAACCTTAGCACGCTATCAGTTGCCTGCACCGAAAGACTTATGGTTACTGGGTACAGGGACGGGCTTGGCTCCATTTATCTCCATGCTTCAAGATTTTGAAACATGGTCAAAATACGAAAAAATCAATCTAGTTTATAGTGTACGTACACAGGCTGAATTGGCTTATGCAACACGTATTGCAGAAATTGCTGAAACGTTTGGTGAAGGCCACACGGGCTTTAAATTTATTCCTATTATCACTCGTGACCCAAATGCACGATTGCATGACCGTTTACCAGTATTGATTGCCAATGGCAGCTTAGAGCAAGCAGCCGAGCTCAATTTCGATCCAAATACCACACATGTCATGTTATGCGGTAATCCGCAAATGGTCGAAGATACGAAAGAGGCCCTAAAAGCCCGCGGACTCACTATGAACCGTCGCGGCGAAGGCAATATTGCTGTAGAAAATTATTGGTAATGGCAACTCCCATGCGGGAATGTCTTTTTAATGAGCTTATTTTTAGATGTTCGATTTGCTGGATAGCAAGAGCATTTATACATAGAGTATTAGATGATGATTGATGACGATGATTTTAATTACGATGCACCAGTCACACGTATAGCTGCCCATAAAAATGAAGCGCAACAAGCTGGAAAAATCATCTTAGAAGATGCACAGCAGTATTTGGATACAATGACCGCAGGTGAGCATAGCTTTTTACAGAAACATTTGGCCAAACTTGCACAGGAAGAAGGCTATTTTCAAGTGTTGGCCGAAGCTTTAGATCAGCCTGAGGGAAGTAAAATTGCCAATGACGCATTGAATGTTCTTTATTTCTGGCAACTTGTCAATGATGCCAATGACATTGCGCAATTTGATTTATTGGCTGTTCCAACAGGTGAATTTTTTCAAACTGAACTTTTTAAAGCCCTTGATGATATGCAAGTCGACGTACATCAAGTGCAGCGCCGTAATATTATAGAACAAGCTTTAAAATTGTATGCGCAAGGCATATATGCAGGGTGTATTCCTATGCTTTATGCACAATTAGAAGGTTTGCTCACAGATGTTTTAGTCGCTAAAGGTTTTCTTGAGCAGAAGGACACCAAGTTTCTAGATGTTCATAAAATAGTACCTGGCTTAAAAGGTAATGAAATTAAGAGCCTATGGCATAAGTCAAAAATTGCCTTTGAAATGAATTCATACTTTGCTGAACTAGCAGCCTACAAGATGGACAGTAGCTCAACAGTCACATCAACGCGACACAATATGCTACATGGCACAGAATTAGCACATTTCACACAAGGCCGTAGCTTTGTGCTGTTTCTATGGTTATTTAGTGTGATAAGTTTTATGCGTGGCATAAAGCCTTAAATGCTGTGGAGCACAAATAAAGAAGGTAGCAGATATGCTACCTTTTTAATTATTGAGTTTTGAGTCAATTATTTATCCATATTTTCTACATCAATTTTAAATACATGCCCATCCACAATGGTAATGTTATAGCGAAAATTCTCAATTTCATAAGTATAATCAACCGCCAACGTATTAGGCTTTGTGGCATCTACTAAGGTGTATGACGTCACTTTAATCGGTGATGCTTTCATGCGATTTTGCATGTCCTCAAACTTATCGCCCAGAGTTAAATTTTGATGTTCAGGTGTTTGAATACTATTTGTGGTTTCAGCCCAAGACATGGTTGGAACTGTTAAAAATATACATGTAATTAATGCCCATGTTTTATGCATATTGAGGCTTCCCTAGAAAAAAATTAAAGCAATAAATAAAAAATAAACGTCAAGAAATATACCCAAACTTTTGTTATAAAACACAGTGGTCTTAGGCTTTAACGTATAAGTTTTGTTGTGTAGCTGATCTAAAAGATCATATAAAGATAAGCAAAATGTGCGCCATGCATAATTTTAGCTATTGGAATGTTTAAACGATTGCAATCTTCTGTATTTAAAATAAATACAAGGATGCTTTAACTCGACTGAATACATAATTTGAGTGTCCCAAATCAAAAAGGACAGAGGATAAATAGCGACACTTGGCAGAAAAAAGACCAAATAACCAACTAAAATGCTCGGTTTTATCTAATCTCAAGAATAATCTTATGATTGCAATGCTTAACCTTCGCTCTAATTGTCGTTACACTATGTAGAATTCGCAAATATTTGCTTTGGAGTAATGTTATATGTCGTGGCTTTCTTCGCTTAAATCTGTTTTTTCACCCTCTAAAGAGGTGAACGAAGAAGCTGTGCAAAATGTACTGCAAACCTATATGTTGCCTCATTCTCATCATGCACTGAAAGATCGTATTACCCAAGTGAATGTGGAAGGTGAAATCTTACAACTCACCATTAATACCTTTCCAGAAGAAAAAGAACAACTGCAAAAAATTCATGATGAATTGGCGGATGCATTGGAACAATGCGGTATTAAAGAATTGAACATGCATGTGATTCAGCAAAAAACTGGACATAAAAAAGAAAGTGGTTGTGGCCATCATCATGCTGAAGGTGAAAGTTGCTCAAGCCAGCCCGAAGCTCAAAATACTGCACCAAAGTCAATTTTGCCTCCTGTGCTAGATGCTTCTGCGAGTACGTCTCAGTCTGCACCTGAAGCGGATCCAAATAATCCACCTATCCAAAAAGCAGCACCACAACAACGTGATGTGCCTAAGCATCCACGTATTCAAAATGTGATTTTGGTGTCCTCTGGTAAGGGAGGGGTTGGTAAATCCACCACAACGGTTAACCTTGCCTTAGCATTGCAAAAATTAGGCCTAAAGGTTGGGGTTTTGGATGCTGATATTTATGGCCCTAGTATTCCAACGATGCTGGGTAATGCAGGCCGTACTCCAATGATTGAGTCGGAAAACTTTGTACCGCTAGATGCTTATGGTATGGCTGTACTGTCAATTGGTCACTTAACAGGTGATCATAATACGCCAGTGGCTTGGCGTGGGCCAAAAGCGACGGGTGCATTAATGCAGTTATTTAACCAAACTTTATGGCCAGATTTAGATGTACTGATGATTGATATGCCACCAGGTACAGGCGATATTCAATTGACTTTGGCACAGCGTATTCCTGTAACTGGCGCTGTTATTGTGACGACACCACAAAATGTAGCATTGATGGACGCAACCAAAGGGATTGAATTGTTTAACCGTGTACACATCCCAGTTATGGGTGTGGTTGAAAATATGTCGACGCATATTTGTTCTAACTGTGGTCATGAAGAGCAAATCTTTGGTACAGGTGGAGGAGATAAGCTTTCAGAGCAATACAACATTCCATTGTTAGGCCGTTTACCACTGAATGTGCAGATTCGTGAAAATGCAGATGAGGGCAAACCTTCGGTTATTGCTCAAGATGATGCTGCCGAAAGCTATATGGCTATTGCGGAAAAAATTGCAGCAAAATTGCCTCAAGCTTCGAAAGATAAAAGTCGCATTTTTTAAGCAAAATATCGCAACTCTATTTAAGTGAGTTCTGTTTTAAAAATGATCTAAAGCCTAGTAATTTCTAGGCTTTTTTTATGAGGCTTAATAGTGGAATTTTGATTTTGACTGAGTAGTTTAATAAAATAGAGTGAGTTAAGATTCTGAAATATATTGATTAATGTCTCATTATTGCTGTGTTGCATGATCTTTTACAATATTTTTTTTGCTATCCTCAAAAAACTGATTTAATCTGCGCGCATATAGGCCTGAGCGTACGCTATGATTTCATGGTTTTTTATGGGTTGGGTCATCACCATTTTATTGACACCAGGTCCCACCAATACCTTGTTGGCATCATCAGGTTTACAGGTCGGTGTTAAAAAGTCTTTCCGCTTGATTCCTGCTGAAGCCTTTGGCTATTTGCTGTCTATTAGCTTTTGGGGCTTATTGATTGGGAAAGTGACCGCTTATATTCCCGCACTGCCTCCTATACTGAAGCTGTTTAGTGCAGCATATATGTTGTACTTGGCTATTCGCTTATGGAAAACCGCGAACGCCGTACAAGATCTAGATCAGCCCTGCATTCGCGCTTGGGAGCTTTTTCTCGCAACCTTGTTAAATCCGAAAGCTTTATTGTTCGCATCGGCTATTTTTCCTGCGATTGCTTGGAAAAACTCGATGTATTACACAGCGCACATGCTGGCCTTTTTATTACTTCTGATTCCGATTGCATTTTTTTGGACATTTATTGGCTCCATGTTGGCATCCAATAAATTCCGTTGGCTGAATCAATATACGATGCAACGAACGGCATCGGTTGTACTGATGGGCTTTACCTGTCAGTTGAGTTATCTGACTCTTGCTAGTTTATAAAGGTAACTTAAATTTGCTGAGCATCAGTCAATTGGTATTCAGCAAAATTGATATATTTTCATTGTAAGGGTTTTCAGTTAAAGTACCATGCAATAATTGATGTACAGTATTTTGGATAGTAACAATGGCAATTAAGTCTGATCGTTGGATTCGCGAAATGAGCGAAAAACACGGCATGATTGAACCGTATGCAGAAAATCAGGTCCGTTTAGATGAAAATGGTGAAAAACTGATTTCTTACGGCGTTTCAAGCTATGGTTATGACGTGCGTTGCGCGCGTGAATTTAAAGTTTTCACCAATGTTCATTCTGCAATTGTCGATCCTAAGAATTTTGATGACAAAAGCTTTATCGATATTGAATCGGATGTCTGCATCATTCCTCCGAACTCATTTGCACTTGCACGTACAGTAGAATATTTCCGTATTCCACGTAATGTATTGACTGTATGCTTAGGTAAATCGACCTATGCACGTTGCGGTATTATTGTGAACGTGACACCACTTGAGCCTGAGTGGGAAGGTCATGTGACTTTAGAATTCTCAAATACAACAAATTTACCAGCACGCATTTATGCAGGTGAAGGCGTTGCGCAAATGCTGTTCTTTGAATCTGATGAAGTATGTGAAACATCATATAAAGATCGTGGGGGTAAATACCAAGGTCAAACAGGTGTAACATTACCTAAGGCTTAAATGAAATTTAAAGCATTAAAAAAGCAGGCAACAAAGCCTGCTTTTTTTGTGATTCATTCATCGGAAATTGAGGTGATTTAGCGAGTTTGTTTTGCATTTGTATAATAATTACGCATAATAAAAAGTTAATATAGCTTGGTATAGAACCCATCACAGGATGAGATGGACAAAAAAATTGGTGCCAAGTAAAGCAAAAAATATAAGAAAGATGCGGTGCATCTGATAAGAAAGGAAGGTCACGATGACTCAATTAAATCAAGCATTCCGGTTCCGCCAGAGCTGTTTAGTTGCAGCAGTTAGTATGTTGCTTGCACCGTCTGTTTATGCACTTCAAGATTTGCCAGATGAAGCATTGTCAAAGACGACAGGTGAGGGCGTTGCTTTGCTCCCTGAAAACTTCAAGTTTGTTTTTCAGGGGCCAAATGATCTTTCTACAGCTTCAAGTTATAACAAGACACCGGCTGTCACCAATCCAGAAAAATATGATACAGGTTTTATTCGGATTATCCCGCGTGGGGGTAATTATGAACAGTTATTCGAACAAAGCCGCCAAGCAGTCTATGATAATGCCTACTTTCAAAACTATACGGCAAAAGTGACAGGTTATTATCAGACCTATTACACTGATGTTTATAATGCTGAATACAAAAATGTATATAACAATACAGCCACAAGAGCCGCTGTCCTTCAGAATTTCACTACGACCTATAAAGCAACTTTTGAAAGCCAAAAAGTAGAAGAATTTGCTGCACAGCAGTATTATATTGATAGATATAATACGTTATATCAAGATAAGTACGACAGTTATAATTGGTGTTTTCATACCAGTAGTTTAGTTTGTAAGAATAAAGAAGAAACACAAGCTTGGGCTTATGACGAAGTCCGTAAGGAAATTCGCAACGATAAAGCAGCTGATATTCAAACTTATGCAAATGCACAGCTTGCACAAAAAACTGATCAGGAAATGGATTTACGTGCAATCCGTTCTGCAAAAGCCAAAGCACAGGAAAGTTACACTTCTAAAGAGTTAACCTTAAGAACCTCTGCTGTTGCGGCAGCAAATACTGCTTTAAACACGACCGATCATGTGGCGGCACTCAAAGCATCTAGAAGTAAAGCCGATATCTTTATTTATGGTTTAGCCTTGTCTAAAAGTAATGGCAATATGAACCAGCGTTTTAGTAATCAAGGTATTAATTGGGGCACTGCTGAAAATCCTTGGTTATTCCGTTCAGGTACAGCCAAAGACATACAACAATATAATGCACAAAATAAAGCCGATATTGCTTATATTGCATTAGAAGCACCATTAGCACAGGTGGGCGGAAATGCTACAGAAGATAAGATAAAATTGGGTTTCTGGACGGATATTTTCTCACGTACATTAGATTCAAGCAATAAAGTCAATCAATTGACTGGTGCACCAGCTGATGGTTTGGATAAAGACTATCGATTACGTGCACAGTTTGTTGCCAATGGCCTGAGCATTGATGGTTCACAAGTACGTTTGTTCCAAACTCAGCCGTCTACAATTACGCAGCAAAGTCAAACACTTGGTATGGCAAGTATATTGCGTTTAAATACCAATGATGACCCATCAAAATTAACCATTAACGATACCAATCTAGATGCAAAAGGCATTCGTATTAGTACGGCGGCGAAGTCTGATACAGACGATGGCACAGCAAGTACACCTGCTTTAGATGGAAGTTTTGCACCTTTATTTAATGATAAAGAAGGTTTGTATTTATATAGTACAAACATTAACTTGGTACTAGGTAATATGTATCAGCCATTTATTATTGGTTCGGAAGGCAATAACATTATTTTGGAATTAACAAGAATTCCAAATGTACCCGAGATATATACCAAAATTTATAGCTATTATGCTGATACAGACGCGAATAATACACTTATTAAAAAAGATACGAACGGTGCACCACAGTTAAAAGGTGTGGATGGAGTGTATCGTACGCTCATGGGCTCTACATGTAATGTTGCAAGTTGTGGTACCAATACCTCGCAAATTACTGCGAATGGTACAACCAAAGACTATCAAGGGACGAATGCGACACACAGTAGTATTGCAATTGGTAGTGTTACACGTGATACCAGCACCAATATGTTAAAGGCGAATCGTGATCAAGCATCGACAGGTATTGTATTTAAAAATGCAGCAGGTACTGCGATCAATTTAGGTTCAGCAGCCATTGATGGCGTGCTCATTCAGCATTTAAAAATCAAAACAACTGGGCTATAAGGATGCAAGCTATGTTGAAGAAATCTTATCTCGCAGTTGTATTACTTGTGTCAGCAACTGCGCATGCAGGACTTACAGGCTTAGATGCCCAAGAGTTACAAGAGGTACGCGGTCAAGGCGGCGCTGATTTTAATTGGACATTGTCTTTAAACCATCGATATGCCAATGATTTAAGCAAAAAAGATATTTCATTGCATGACTTACAAACAGGTCAGGTTGCTAGTATTGATGATGCATACTATACCTATAGTTGCCAAAATAATGTGCAATGCCGTTTAGCGATTTCTCCAAATAACCATACAGAGAAAGGTAATCAGAAGTGGTTGGTTTTTAAACAAATCCAAGGCACCATTCAGGTTGAGAAATTCTCTTTAGAGGGCACCACGATTATTAATAAAAATGGTGACCCGCAAACAGCCATGAAATTGTCTTTTTTTGATGATAAGCCTTTAAAAATTCGTAACTTAGGATTTAATAATCTCTCAATTGAAGCAGATGAAGGTGATCAAAAGGGTTATTTAAAAACAACAACTTATGGTCAATATCAAGCATATACAATCGATAGTACAGGAAAGAAAACCACTTTTGCTACGGATATTCCTGCTTTTGATAAGGATACAGAAACAGGATTTATGGGTCTAAATATGCATGGCAATTTGCACATGACTGGAGACCTAAAAATATTCAGCTATAACTGTACAGGAGCTACGGGCGCACGCTGTTAAAGTATTAATTGAATAAGGACGTTGAGATGAACAAAATAATAAAATTAAATCTCCTCACAGCTTGTATATGTATTGCCAACCAAAGCTATGCGCTTGAGGCACTAAGTGACCAGACACTTAGCCATGTTACAGGACAGGATGGGATCTCGATTACACAAGAGGTTTCTCGTGTAGAGGTCAAACAAGCAAACTGGATTGACTATTCAGAAGCTGGAACCAAGCCTATTAAATTAGGCTTGCATGATGTGGTGATTACGCCAACTCAAGGCAATACCAATATTGTGAGTAAAGTAAACCTCGATGTAGGTACGACTCAATTGGCTTCCAATGCTAAAGGTACAGGTATCCAGTTAAGAGCAAGTGTTTCACCATTTACGGCAGTTGCATCTAAAATTATGCTGGTGTGTGCGCCCAACTGTGCCACAAATGAAAGTGATCAAAACTTAGGAAGTTTGACCTTTTCAACCATTTCACCACTTGAAGTTTATTTGGCAACAACCAATGGCTTATTTAATCGTAATGATAAAGCTCACTTAGAGTTGAAGTTGCAAAATGCCAGTATCTCTTATGGTCAAAATGGACAAAACGTCACACTCAAAGATTTCAACTTCAATCTGACCGCTGATGGTTATATGTACATTGATCCCAAAGATGGCATTGTACTTACCACAAAATCTGCTGATGGAAAGTCGGATAATTTTGTCCAACTTGTACGTGCTGAAGATAAAAGCAAAAATGTAGATGCGAGCCGTACGGGCACAGCAACCAAGCCGGGCGTAAATATTGATGTACGTTATGGTAAAGATGGCGAACAGGGTAATGTTATTCGTTTAGGTGCTTCGGGTGCCTTAACCAATGGCCGTATTATGCTGAATGCAAATCAGAGTGGTGTTGCAAACTTTAATACTGTAAATAAGGGATTAGAAAAATCTAATACTGCAGCGACAGGATATGGTTTTGCACAAGCAGGTGGTTTGCATATGGCAATGTCTGCTGATTTTACGCGAGCAGATAGTGGTCAGACTACAGTTTCTGGTCGAACGCCAACAACATTTGAGCTCGGCCATACAGGTACGGGTAGTTATGCGATTGAGTTTTCGAACTTAACACGTCTTAATGTACGTAATTCAAGTGTAGTAGGAACACCAGTTAGCACGCAAAATGCGTATATTGATTTTGGCGATATTTACATTAATACCATAAGAACCAATTCTTTGGGCTTTATGATTAATGATCAAATTAAATCTATACTCAGTGCCAGTAGTAATGAGCTGATATATAACCCTTCGCCAAGTGCAAATCCACAAACGATGGCATTGATTGCTGTTCGTGGTATGGATTTTCAAGCGATTGCTCGTACAGCGCGATTTATTTCTGACAATAGTTTGCCAGTCAATAATGCAAATTCTGGGACTTGGGGCTTAGGTTTACCAATTTATAACCTGAATGCCAACTTAGGAATTTTTGCAAAACAATATGTGAACAAAGCAGGGGCGACAAAATCTGGTTTGGGTTATGACCTTGCTATGTCTACAGATGGTTATCGTTATGACAGCGTAACTGGAAATGCATATACCACTTCCATTTTGGTTTTAGATGGTGAAAAGCGAACCTTAAAAGACAGTAATGGCGTAATTTTGAAGGATGCGAGTGGTAATGCGCTTAAAGGAGAAGAGGTCAATTATTATGCGGGGTTGCGTAATATTGATTCTTACATCAAAGCCAATGGCGTGATTGGCTTTGAAGATAAAGAGATTTACGTTAAAGCCGATAGTTTATTAATTGCAGCCAAAGCCGAGATTGCAATTGGTCAATTACCAGGATCGCTATATAACTGTTCTGGGGCCTGTGGTACTAAAATTGTCCCAATTGATAATTTTGGTCGCAAAGATGATGTACTTGCATCGATTGCTTTTAAACTGGATGGGCAAGGTGAGTTATTTATTATTCCAGGTTTAGAAACAACAGACGGGACACCGGATACAAACTTCTTATCTTTACAAGCAAATTTTCAATTTAAACCATTAACAGATAAGAATGACCGCGGTAGTTACATCAGTTTAATTAATGAAGATGTAAAAGCTGATGGTACTGTGGCAAATGAATCGAGTATTAACCTAAATCGCCTACAGGGTGATCTTGGTTTAGAAACGCGTATTCATATGCAAAAAGACAGCGTGGTTTTGGATAACCAAGTTAAATTTAATCGCTTGTCTACAAAGACAGACACCATTACAAATGGTGCTAAAGTGTTTACAGCTGAACTGGCAATTGCACCTGCAGGGGCAATGCAAAAAATCGCAGATATAGCAATTCCAGGTGGGGTAATGCGCAGTTCAATGGGTATTACACCACGATAATTATAGTTTTACAGGGAATGACAATAATGAAAAAAATATTAGTGGCGACGATCGTCAGTAGTTTGTGGGTTTCAGGGAATGCAACTTCATTTCAAGCGCTATCGGATTCAGAATTATCTTCGGTTGATGGTCAAGCTTTACTGAATTTTTCGAAAGATAATTATACTTATACCAATGCCAACAGTGAAAAAGTTGAATTCTTCAAACTTGGCTTGGGCGCAGAGATGGAGCTAAACACCAATATTAAATCGCTACAATTAGGCTGTGGTGGTGATAAGGGTGCTGGTAAATGTGATATTGATATTTCAAACCTTTCTATTAGTGGTATGCCTTCAAGTTTTGATGCCAATGGTGTGCCAGTTTATGATTCCAATGGTCGTGCGAGCACCAGTGCAAAAATCACCAACCCATTTATTGAATTTGCAATTAAAAATGGGGGGAAAGCATCCACACGTGAAGTCGTTGGCTTTCGTTTAGGTGCTGATGCCATTAGTGGGCTGTTGACGGCAGGTACTGACAATACAGTAAACCCCTCAGATGGTATTCAGTCTTTTTCAGGTTATATGAAAATGGCAGCCACCACAGGTGATGTAAATACCAAGCAGAGTACCTTTGGTGATTCAAAAACTGAAGAAATTAAAGGGAACCTTACAGCCAGTATCTTAGGTTTGGAATTTCCTCGTGAATTTAAAAGTGATTCAACAGCTGCAGACAACAAGGGTGTAACAGTTCCAAGTATTAATGTGAAATTTAATATGCCAGAAACCGTCGTTTCAGGTTCGCGTTTATCTGTTGCGAATGTATCAGGTATTACAGCAAGCATTAAATCTATTCCTTTAGCAGCCAATTCAAGCATGACGCAAGCGCAAAAAGATTTGTTTGCTAATGATCAGTTGTTGGTAACTTTTGATCCGATTCTAGGTTTGGCTAAAAAAGCAATTTTCAAAATGGGGGAAGGCTCAGATATTCAAAACCTCAATATGGAAATTGCATTTAATCAGTCTTTAAGTATGGTACATAATATTCCATTATCTGGTACAGGAGGGTATTTGTCCTTACAAAGTGAGACTTTGAAGTGGGCAGGTACTGAGGTGCAAGATACAGCCCAAAAAGGCTGGTGGATGTCCTTTAAAGACCCAATTCAGTTGGGCTATTTACAAGCTAAAGATCAAGTGGATATCTCGGCAGTACTACCTCAGGTGGCTAATTTAGTTTCGGACTTTTTATTAGATGAAAATAACCGAATTACAACAGGTACAGGAGAATCATTGGGTACCCTATTTAATACTCCTGTAGTGAAACTTTTAAATATTGATTTGGGTAATTATACGCAAGCGAAGCCAGCAACTATTGCTTTAAACTCGCAAATATTGCAAAACCAAACGGTTGTGTCGAACTGCTTTGGTGGTCTGAAGTTCTGTTAATCGGTGATCATAAAAAACCCGCATTAAGCGGGTTTTTTATTTAGAAAAAATTATTTAGCAATCTTAGCTAATAATTCTTCTTTAGTGATATTTACAGATTCAGCATCACGGCGACCTTTATATTCAAAAGTACCCGCATCCAAACCTTTTTCACCAATCACAATACGGTGTGGAATACCTGTGATTTCTAAGTCAGAGAATTTCACACCTGGACGTTCGTCACGGTCGTCTAGAATCACGTCATAACCTGCAGCTTGAAGTTCTGCATAAAGCGCTTCAGCAGCTTCAACAGTACGAGGTGATTTATGTGCATTCATTGGTACGATCGCAACTTCAAATGGCGCAATCGCTGCAGGCCAAATAATGCCTTTGTCATCAAAGTTTTGTTCAATGGCAGATGCAACAACACGGGTAACACCAATACCATAACAACCCATTGTTACAACTAATGGCTTACCATCTTTACCTAATACTTTACAGCCAAGTGCTTCAGAGTATTTTTGGCCCAATTGGAAGATGTGACCAACTTCAATACCACGTTTAATTTGCAGTGTACCTTTGCCATCTGGAGATGGATCACCTTCAACCACATTACGTAAATCATAAACTTCAGTGAATTGGGCATCACGCTCCCAGTTCACTCCAACTGCGTGTTGATCAACAATGTTTGCACCTGCCACAAAGTCAGATAATACAGAGGCTGCGCGGTCTACAATTACAGTAAGGCCTTTTTCAACCAAACCTTGTGGACCACAGAAGCCAGCTGTTAAACCGTATTGCGCCAGCTGTTCTTCAGTTGCAAATGTTAATGGTGATGCAATTAAAGGATGTTTTTCAGCTTTAATTTCATTCAGCTCGTGGTCGCCACGCAAGAATAATGCAACAACAGGAACTGCTTTGCCTTCTTCTGCTACGCCCTGAACAAGTAAAGCTTTAACTGATTGAGCTGGATCTGATTTTAAGAAAGCAGATACATCTTCAATGGTTTTTTGATCTGGCGTTGCGACCAATTCAAATGCTTTGTTTGGTGCAGCACGCTCACCAACCAATACAGCTTCAGCCATTTCTACGTTGGCTGCATAGTCTGATTCAGTCGAGAATGCGATATCGTCTTCACCGCTAGATGCAAGCACATGGAATTCGTGTGAACCTGAACCACCGATTGAACCCGTATCTGCTTGTACTGGGCGGAAGTTTAAGCCCAGACGTGTAAAGATACGGCAATATGCGTTATACATATTGTCATAGGTTTCTTGCAGTGACTCTTGGTCAACGTGGAAAGAGTAAGCATCTTTCATAACGAATTCACGTGAGCGCATTACACCAAAACGTGGACGAATTTCATCACGGAATTTAGTTTGAACTTGGTAGAAGTTTGCAGGCAATTGCTTGTAGCTTTTGAGTTCATTACGCGCAAGGTCTGTAATCACTTCTTCGTGTGTAGGCCCAAGTACGAAATCATTGGTATGGCGGTCTTTAAAGCGAAGTAGTTCAGGACCATATTGTACATAACGACCAGATTCTTCCCAAAGTGAAGCGGGTTGTGTGACTGGCATTAAGACTTGAAGAGAGCCTGCACGATCCATTTCTTCACGAACAATCGCTTCTACTTTATTTAATACGCGAACGCCTGTAGGCAACCAAGTGTATAAACCAGAAGCTAACTTACGGATCATCCCCGCACGAAGCATCAATTGATGAGAAATAACTTCCGCATCGTTTGGAGTTTCTCTTAACGTTGCAAATAAAAAGCGGCTTGCGCGCATGAACGGTGTCCTAAAAAGATTAAGCGTTAAAGCTGAGATTATACAATAAAAAATGAGGTGTACATTTTTCAAGTCACCTCATTGTGTTGGGTAAAATTATGACATGATTTTTTTAAATTGGCGCATCATAAAGATTTTAAAGTCATCTAAATAGGTGAAGATAACGGGAACCACGACCAATGTTAGGAGGGTAGAGGTAATTACACCACCAATCACGGCATGTGCCATAGGTGCACTTTGTTCGCCACCTTCACCTAAGCCGAGGGCTAAAGGGACCATACCCATGACCATTGCACTGGTCGTCATTAAAATTGGGCGCAGTCGAGTTTTACCTGCAGCAATAATTGCATCATAACGTGAAGTGCCTTCATCCATAGCTTTCTTAATGAAGTCGATTAGTAGAATCGCATTTTTGGTGACCAGCCCCATCAACATAATAATGCCAATGATGGAGAATAAGTTCATGGTCGATTTAAATAAAAATAATGCTAAAAATACACCAATTAACGATAGCGGTAGTGAAGCCATAATCGCTGCTGGATGAATAAAACTATTAAATTGTGAGCCCAGCACAATGTAGATAAAGACAATCGATAAAGTAATAGCTGTAATGGCATAACCTGCTGATTCAGCCATATCTTTATTGGCACCTTGGGTTGCAAAGCGATAGCCCGGTGGCAAGTCAAATTGATCTTCTACTTTTTTAATGTCTGCACCAATGTCACCCGCAGGTCGGCCCGCTGTATTGGCTTGTACCAAGACCTCACGTGCTAAATCACGGCGGTTAATTTGTGAGGCCCCTAAGGTTTCTTCAAAACTAGCCACTGAAGAAAGTGGTACAAGTACGGGTAAACCAGTGGCATCGGTTTTTTGCGAAGTGATATACATATTTTGTAAGTCAGTTGGCAAGCGACGAGTATTTTCGGCTAAGCGCACATTGACATCGTAGGTTTCGCCTTTCGGATCTTTCCAAGTGGTGATGTTGTCACCTGCAATCAATGGACGGACCACATTAGCGATTTGATTCACTGATAAGCCTAAGTCACTGGCCACTACACGATTAATATGTACACCCAAAGTTGGTTTTGGTTCTTTTAATGAGCTTTCTAAATCGACAATGCCATCAATTTTTGCCACTTCATGCATAAAGCGATCGGAAATTTTTTGAAGTTCATCAAGGTCGGGCCCTTTGATGGAAATCATCACAGGTTTTTGCCCGCCAGACACGGTTTCATCCGCGGAAGCCACAGAAGTAATGGTAATGCCTGCAACACTTTGCAATCGTTGGCGGAATTCATTGTTGAGCTGGGTGAGCGTTTGTTTGCGTTCAGTGCGTGGTGTAACACCTACACGAATACTAATATGGTTTTTACCACGATCTGTAACGCTATTGATTGATCCATAGGTTGAACGAACTTCTGGATGTTCACGAATAATGGCATCGACCTGTTTTAATTTGGCTTGTGAATATTGCAAGCTGGCATCTACAGGCGTTTCAAATTTAATGCGAATTTCGCCTTTATCAGGTACAGGTACAAATTCTGTCCCAATCATTTTAGATAATGCCAAGGCACCAAATAGTGACGCAACAGCAACTAAAATGGTTACAAAACGGAATCTCAAGGCAAGTTTGAGGAGCTTTTCATAATGATGGCTCAAGTTATCTAATTTGCTTGAAATCCAGTTGAAAAAGCGCTGTAGGGCATTGGGCTTTTGATTTGGATTATGCTTTTCGGCCCAATGCGCGGAAAGCATCGGGTCTAATGTGAAGCTGACAAACATTGAAATCAGTACAGCTGTACTTACAGTCACACCAAATTGATAAAAGAAGCGACCAATAATCCCGCCCATGAAAGCCACTGGTAAAAACACAGCGACAATCGTCAGTGTGGTCGCTAATACGGCCAAACCAATTTCTTTGGTACCATCTAATGCAGCAGTCACATGGTCTTTGCCCATATCAGCATGACGCACAATATTTTCCCGAACCACAATCGCATCATCAATCAATAGACCAATACTGAGTGATAAAGCCAGTAAGGTCATCATGTTGATGGTGAAGCCGAAGGCCCAAATAAAGGTTAAGGTGCCAAGTAATGCAATAGGTAAAGTCAGACCTGTAATGGCTGTAGAGCGGAATGAGCCTAAAAACAGTAAGACAATAAAGATGGCTAAAATAGCACCTTCTACAATTGTGCGCGCGACATCTTTAATACTGCCACGAATCCCTTTGGAAGAATCAACAACAATCTCAGCTGTTGTGCCTTCTGGCAATTGGGTTTTAATACGTTCTAATGTTTTACGAGTATTATCCACGACCTGAATAACATTCGAGTCAGAGCTTCTTAAAATATCAATAGCCACGGCAGCTTTACCATTTAGGAAAGCGCTGGATTCCATTTCCGCTTGGCTATCTTCAATTTTGGCGACTTGCTTTAAAAAAATGGGCGCGCCATTTTTATTGGCAATCACCAAGTCACCAAAAGACTGCGGGTGGATCACACGCGATTTAATTTCGACGACAAGTTCAGAGGTGGCTTGATCGAGCGTACCGCCAGGTACTTCAATGTTTTCATTTTTTAAGGTATTCAAAACCTTATCAATACCAATACCAAAACTTTGCAGTTTTTGAGGCTCAATTTGAATACGGATTTGGCGTTGTGAGTCACCCAACAGGTTAACAGTCCCCACACCACTGACTGTTCTGAGCTGCGGTACGATACGTTGATCTAAATACGAGCTTAGATCACGCAGAGGCATATTTTTAGATTCAAATACAATCGACATGACCGCACTAGCCGTCGGGTCATAGCGTTCTACAATGGGGTCATCAATTTCATCACGAAATTGAGCACTGACGGGTGCAATTTTGTCGCGAATATCTTGCGCTGCAACAGAGGAGGGCACATCTAAATTAAATTCAACGATAATTGTTGATAACCCTTCACTAGATTTAGAAATAACCTGTTTTAAACCAGAGATGGTGTTGATCTGATCTTCCATTTTCTTGGTAATTTCAGATTCGACCGACTCTGGAGATGCGCCAGGATAGTTGGTATAGACCACCACGAAAGGAAAGTCGACATCTGGAAACTCTTCGACGCCCATGCGTTGCCATGATGCGAGCCCTAAGACCATCAGACAGAACATCATCATAATGGTGAATACAGGGTATTTGACACTAATTCGGGTGAACCACATAACCGCTATCCTGCTTTGTTATTTTAGTTTTTGCTGATACTGACATCTTGTCGGATTTGATTGTCGCTAAACTTGACGCGACTTACGAGATCGCTATCTTCTAAGCCTGTTACCACAGCAATATTGGTGCTGTAGCGCTGTTCTAAAACTTTTATGCTGGCCTTAGCAATTTTATTTTGACGCACGACCCAAACATAAGGGTTATTATCGAGGTCTTGTACAGTATTCAGTGGAATTAATTGCCCCGAAACTTGATCTGAACCTAAAATTTGGCCTTCAACAAATGCACCAATACTCAAAGAAGTAATGGCTTCTTTGGGTTGGGCAAAAAATTCAATTTGACGGCTGGCAGGATCGGCAATCGGTGAAATTCGACTTAAGGTTGCATTCAATAGGTTATTGTTGCCTTGAATACGATATTCAATGGCTTGGCCAAGTTTTAATGCTGACTGCGAATCGCTTGGTAGTAGTGCCTGAATTTCTAAGTGTGCTGGATCGATAATTTCAAATAAAGTTGCGCCCGCAGCGACTGTTTGACCAGGCTCAACTTGACGCTTGGTAATTACACCACTGATTGGACTGGTAATTGTGCCGTCCTGATCTGCTTTACGCGCAATGTTGACATTGGCTTGTTGCGCATTGGTATTTTCTAATTGCGCTTGGTAATCCACTTTGCTTTGTTCGTATTCTACTTTTGATACAAAGCCCTGTTGTAATAAGCGTTCTTTACGTTGCACCATAAGGCGGGCTTGATTGGCCTGTGCTTGAGCTGAAGCTAAATTGGCCTGTGCTTGGGCAAGACGTGCTGCATTGTCTTGATTGTTAAGGCGGACCAGCACTTGACCTTTTTGCACAGTTTGACCCACTTGGGCATTCACTGCAGTAGCTGTTGCCGTAACTTGAGCTTGAATCGTACTTTGATTTACAGCACGAATAGTGCCTGTAAAAGTGGTCTTGCTGACAGAACTGCCATGTTGAATGCGCACTAAATCCTGCTGAATAAGTTCAACTTTAGTGATTGGTTTTTCAGTGGCAACGGGTTCACTTTTTTGACATCCGACGAGAGCAAGGCTTAAGCAAATTAAGCCAATTGAAGCTAAGCGCGCTTGTAATGTAAGTGGGGTATACGTTGAATGCTGTGCTGATTGCATAATCGTCCTTTATATTCAGCTGTCAACAGAAGCAATTGAAACTGCAAAATTATTCCATTGCTTTTAAGCGGGTGATAATTTTGTCGTATTCGGCTACTGTATTTCGATAGCGCGTTTGTAAAGATTGAATATCTTGTTTTTTCGCTACGATATTTTTTTGGTTATTATTTAAAATACTTTGTAATTGTGCAGGTACAGGTTGCCCTTTACGTGAGTATTCACGTTCTTGACGAACAAACATAATACGGTCTTCCTGTAATTGCTTTAATTGTTGTTGTTGGAAAACAAGTTGTTTCGAAATTCCAGTAAGTATTTCTTTCTTTTTTTGACTTGCTACACTGCTGTTATTATAAGCACTTTTTAGTTGTGTGTCTGCGGCTAATTTTTGGGCAGCCACGGCGCGCTGTGGCGCTTGCTTAATATCTGCTTCTGCATTATAAGGTCTATTACGTTTAATCACTTGCATATTCTGATCAAGTGCTTCGTAGCCATAGCGAATATGGTTAGGTGTAACATTGGTGCTTACATTTGCAACACCTTTACTATCATAATAACGAAACCAAGTTGCTTTTTGAGGGGGATTAGTCGCAAAAGTAAACGGAGTTAGTGATACCAATACTAAGACTAAAATGAGTTTCTGGGTCATTTTTTTATAAGCAATATAAGAGTGATTTACGCTAAACTGACTTCGCATTGGGCTCCCCAATATAAAGTTGACTAAATTACTTATTTTTAAGTAATAATAGTGCTATATTAGACTTAAAATAGAGAATTAAAAACTATTCCAAGTTAAAAATAAATTCTTGGTCATCGGAAAGTGTGAAGCTGTTAATAGTATTGAAAAATACTGTGTGCTTGAGCAGAAAATGTTCATTGAAAATGAAAGTAAATATATGTTAAAAATGTTAACAACTGTTAACTAAAAGTAACTGCGAATAAAATTCCAGCATTCTATATATCCATATTTTGGGAAGGGTCTTTAAATGGACGATAAATTTCAAAATCTAAAAGTCATGGTAATTGACGACTCAAAAACTATTCGCCGTACAGCAGAAACTCTTCTTCAACGTGAAGGTTGTGAAGTTGTGACTGCAGTAGATGGCTTTGAAGCCTTGTCAAAAATTGCTGAAGCAAATCCAGACATTGTGTTTGTTGATATTATGATGCCTCGCTTAGATGGCTACCAAACATGCGCATTAATTAAAAATTCGCAAAATTATCAAAATATTCCAGTCGTAATGCTGTCAAGTAAAGACGGTTTATTTGATCAGGCGAAAGGCCGTGTCGTGGGTTCAGACGAATACCTAACAAAACCATTCAGTAAAGATGAATTATTGAATGCGATTCGTAACCACGTAACTGCTTAATTAGTTTTATTTTTTATTGGGGAAAGGCATGACACGTATTTTGATTGTAGATGATTCACCGACAGAAACATTTCGATTCAAAGAAATTTTAGGCAAACATGGCTTTGAAGTTCTTGAGGCGTCAAATGGTGCAGACGGTGTAACAGTCGCACAAGCAGAACTTCCGGACCTCGTCCTCATGGATGTGGTTATGCCAGGTGTAAACGGTTTTCAGGCAACTCGTCAAATTGCACGTGGTTCAACAACGAAGCACATTCCAATTGTGATTGTAAGCACAAAGGACCAAGCAACAGACCGTGTTTGGGGTAAGCGTCAAGGCGCATGTGATTATTTAACAAAGCCTGTAGACGAAAAACAATTAATTGATGTGATAAAACAGCACCTCAATGCAGGATAAAGCTCTATGGCAGCAAATGGATTTATCGAATTGCTTCGAATTGCGAAACGTGGAAATAAAAACTACGTTTCAACTGAGAATGAAGTCAACCGATGGTCAGGCATTGCTTTTGAGATGATGGGGCAATATTTTGTTGCTCCTTTAGGTGAAGTATCCGAAGTGATCTATCCGCCTAAGTGTACGCCAGTTCCAAACACTCAATCATGGGTGCAAGGTTTGGCGAATATTCGGGGACGTCTACTTTCAGTTTCAGATTTGGCTCAATATATTACGGGTCATAGAAGTAGCTATACTCCGACTCAAAAAGTTTTATGCATTAGTCATAATGATCATTATGTTGGTTTGGTCGTTGATCAAGTTTTGGGTATACAGCATTTTAATAAGAAGAGTTATTTTTCTAAAGACGCTGAATTAGGCAGTAATTTACAAGAATATTGTCAGGGATATTTTCACCAGCATAACCAGCAGTGGCATGTCTTTTTATTCAGTCGTTTATTGCAAAATCCAAAATATATGAACGCATCTATAAAATTTATAAATTAACTGTCACGCATTTAACGAATGAAGACGTAAATCGGGGAGAAGCTGAATGGGCTTTAAACTTAAAAAGAAAAATACAGGTGAAAGCGCAGGCCGTCCAAGTGGCAATGCTTTATTAGCTAAGATTCAATCACAAACAGATCAGTTATCGCGTGTATTTGGTGATAGTGAAAAGTCAAAGCCATTGATTTACGGTGCTGTTGGTTCACTGGTACTGGCAACTCTGATTTTATTTTACCTTTTCTATAGCGTTCCTCGTAATAACGAACTTACGCGTAGCCTAGGTGAATTACGTCTTCTTTCACAAACCATTTCGCGTCAAGCAACCGAAGCAACCGCTTCTGGTACGCCTGAAGCAATGAAAAAATTAACTGAATCTCAAGAAAGTTTTGCTAAAAACTTGGAAACAGTTACTGATATTCATGCGAATACTGATTCACTCAAATCTGTAGAATCACAATGGAAAACAGTATCTTCAAATATTGATTTGATTTCTTCGCAACAAAAAATCATTAATCAACTTTATGATACGAACATTGCAATCGGTGAAACGATTCCGGGTATTCAGGCTGAATACAACTTGATGGTTGACCAAATGGCGCGTCAAGACATGCCATCTAACCAGGTTGTAATTGCAAAAAACCAAGTATTCATTGCGGAACGTATTTTACGTTCGATCAGTTCTGTACTTACAGGTTCAGACAGCTCACGTGAGTCTGCAGATGACTTTAGTGCCGATACAGAAACATTCGGTTCATACTTAAATGCACAGCTTAATGGTAGTGCAGAATTAGGTGTGCAACGTATTGAAAATGCTGAATTACGTGAATCACTAAAAGGCATTAAGTCTGAATATGATGATGTACTAAAATCAGCTGCAGCGACGATCTTGCAGAACTCACAACAAATTGTGAAAGTACGTCAAGCATCTTCATCAATTTTTGCTGAATCAGACAAACTATTAGATAGCTTAAATGGTTTGAAATCAGGTTCAGGTTGGGCAACAGTTTTACCTGCATTGCTCTTAATTTTAACGTTAATTGCCTTCTTGATTTGTGTATTCAAATTACTTTCTTTACGTGGTCAGTCAGATAAACAACGTGTAGGTCGCTTACAAGAAGAATATGACCGTAACCAAAACGCGATTTTACGTTTACTTGACGAGATTGCCGACTTAGCAGACGGTGACTTACGTTCATACGCAACAGTATCTGAAGACTTTACGGGTGCAATTGCCGACTCGATTAACTTCGCGATTGATCAGTTACGTGACTTAGTATCGCGTATTACAGAAACATCAGAAGAGGTTGCACAATATACGGCAAATACGCAGGGTATTACCAACCAGTTAGCAGAAGCTTCTGAGCATCAGGCACAAGAGATTGCAGGTGCCTCTGCCGCAATTAACGAAATGGCACTGTCAATTGACCAAGTATCTGCCAACGCTGAAGAATCAGCAGTCGTTGCGGAACGTTCGGTACAAATTGCTGCCAATGGTGCAGACGTTGTAAACCGCTCGATCGAGGGTATGGACACGATTCGTGAACAGATTCAAGAAACATCAAAACGTATTAAACGTTTGGGTGAATCTTCTCAAGAGATTGGTAACATTGTTGCCTTGATTAACGATATTGCCGACCAAACGAACATCTTGGCATTGAACGCAGCAATTCAGGCGTCGATGGCGGGTGAAGCTGGTCGTGGTTTCGCCGTGGTTGCCGACGAAGTACAGCGTCTAGCTGAACGTTCAGCATCTGCAACAAAACAGATTGAAGGCCTTGTAAAAACCATTCAAACGGATACAAACGAAGCCGTAATCTCAATGGAGCAAACAACTGCCGAGGTTGTACGTGGTGCGAACTTGTCTAAGGATGCGGGTGTAGCCCTAGACGAAATTCAAACGGTATCGAACAGCTTGGCAAAACTGATTGCAAACATTTCGGATGCTGCAAAACTTCAGGCTGCTTCAGCGGGTCATATTGCTACAACGATGAACGTTGTACAGGAAATTACGTCGCAAACAACGAGTGCAACATTCGATACTGCGCGTTCGGTTTCTGAATTGGCAAATATGGCCGAAACATTACGTGACTCTGTATCTGACTTTAAACTTCCAGACTAAAGTTAGCGCGCTTTGGGGAAAGGCATACCGTGCAATTGAGCAGGGTATGCCAATAAGAAACAGACTAAGCATCGGCAAGATGAACTTAACTTTTTCTAAAGTTAAGTCTCGCGTGATGGTCACAATTAAGTTTGAGCACCCTTCTTGGTGGCAAAACGTAAGAAGCCTTAGCTATGAAAGAAATATTAAAAAATTTAGTCGAAACGACAACGCTTCCTGAGGATAGCTATCTCGATCAAGATGCAGAAATTTTAGAAATTTTTGTTGAAGAGATCGAGGAGATTTTTGGCGAGCTTGATAATTTATTATCTGATTGGCTGGACAAACCGCAAGATAAAGACTTGCTCACGACAATTCGTCGCCATTTCCATACCTTAAAGGGTTCTGGTCGTATGGTGGGCGCAAAGACGGCGGGTGAGGCGGCATGGACAGTTGAAGATACTTTGAACCGCGTTATTGGTGGTTCGCTTACGCTTAGCCCAACGATTCAACAGTATGCTCAAACGGTTTTAAATGTTTATCAATATAAGCTGTATCCAAGCTTTAAAAATGTCACCGAGCTGACGGTTGATTTGCGTCCGATTGTCCTTTTAGGACAACAATTACAACAAGGTCTAAGCCCAGAGCCAGCATTACAAGAGCTCTTAGGTTTGGCAACTCGCTTAAAGTCCTCTTCGGATGTCACAGGTCTAGAGCTTGATACAGTTGAGGCAGTTGAAACAACAGAATTTGTAACACCTGATTTGGCAGCGATTGAACTTCCTGCTGAAGATAATTTAATTGCAGAAACAGTTGCGATCTTCATTGAAGAAGCAGAAGAGCATCTGCAGACAATTGAAAACTTCTTGAAACAAGAAGATACCAAACATCAAGATTATAATGCCTTAATCCGTGCGCTACACACTTTGCGTGGTAGTTCATCAATGGCACAAATCGATCAAATTTTTGAAGCAAGCTCTAAAGTTGAAAATTTATTCAAAACACAGCTTCAAGAAGAAATCGGTTCGACTTCAAAAGAAACTGCATTGCTGATTCAGTACTCTGAGTTTGTACGCGACTTCTTACATACCTTACGTAAGGGTGAAACAAGCCAGTTAAATGCAATTTACAATACCTTCAATGATGCATGGAATGATTATGGTTTTGCATCTGAAAGTATGGAGTCAGATATTCAACCACAAGGTTTAGTATCGAAACTCATTGAATTAAATATTGATTTGTTATTGGATGCTGAGTTTGAGTTTGATACGCGAGCTAAAGCTGAATTCCCAGAATACTTAGAAACACTGAGCACGCAAGCAGATGAACTACTTGCACATACTGATAATCGTGCCTCTGTGGGAATTCATCAGTTTACCACTGAGCTAAAATCAGGCTATGACAATCTACGTCAAAAACCGCAGCTGTTAAATCTGGATTATGCTTATGAGTTATTTGCTCAAGCACATCAAGAATTTATTCATTTATTTGATACCTTGGCTGCAGGTCAGCGTGTAGTATTATCAGATGAAGCACAAAAGTTGCTGAGTGACTTAACTGCATTTGTACAACAAGATATTGAAGATACAGCTGAAAGTAGCAATCTATTGTCTACATTAAGTGCGAAAGTTGAAGTTGCACCAAGTAGTGCCTCAACAGCTGTAGAGTCAGGCAGTCTCCATGTTCCTGCGCCTGCTGAAACCAGCACTGCAGGTATTGATTTTGCGACCTTAAGTCAAAAATTAGCTAAAGATCAAGCCAAGCATCAATCTACAGACTCAAATACTGACTTTGATCCAGATTTGCTTGAAATCTTCCTTGAAGAAGCTGATGAGTTATTGTCGGGTATTGATAGTGACTTAAATACTTGGAATAAAGATCTAACAAATACAGGATCTTTAAATAATTTAATGCGCTATTTGCATACGCTGAAAGGCGGTGCAAACATGATTTCAGCGACCAATATTGGCTTAATTGCACATGAACTAGAGTCTATCTACGAACGTGTAATTCGTGGTCAGATGCAAGCTACGGTGCCATTAGTACAAGTCATTCGTTTGGTGCAAGATGATCTTTCAGATCGTATTCAAACGATTCGTGATGTGGGTGTAGACTACGTTGCGACTGAAGCTGTTGATATCCTTACCCATATTCAAAGCATTGTTGCAGGTCAGGTTGAATCAAGTGCCACTGTTGCTAATGCTCCAGAAGTTATGGACATTGAGGCGCACCCTGCACCAGTCGAAGAGAGTCAAGACAGTCCAGTCATTGAATTTGAAGCACCAACTGTTTCAATTGAAGCGATTGAATTTGAAACACCTGCTGTGATTGAACCAGTTGCTCAAGTCATCGAGCCAAGTTCTTCAGTAGCAAGTGCTTCTACATCGGTGGACGATGAACTTCGTTCAGTGGTGGAAGAAACCTTTCTGGAAGAAGCTGAAGAGATTCTGGAACAAGCTGCTGAGTTATTAATTCAATGGTTTGATCAGCGTAGTGACCGTAGTATTTTGCTTCAATTACAACGTGCAGCCCACAGTATTAAAGGTGGCGCGCGCATGGTTGAAAATGAGCCAGTCGTGGCTGTTGCTTATCAGTTGGAAACAACGTTTGAGCAATTCGCGGTTCATCATTTTAACTCAAACGCTTACGACGACTTACTACAAACAACACTCAGCTGGTTGAAGCAAGGCATCTTCGAAAAAGATTACAGCAACTTCGATAGTATTAAACGTAGTTTAGAGTCGATTGAATACGTCGATGTAACGGCACAGTTGCCAAGCCGTCGCAGTGTGGATGGTCAAGGTTCAGCAACACGTAACTTTGAATTTATTCAGGGTGATGGTGTAGAGCCACCTTCTATGCAAGGTGAATGGACAGATACATTAGCCACTGATAATAGCAATGAAATGATTCGTATCTCAGCTGATTTGGTTGAGAAGATGATTGACTTGTCAGGCGAAAACTCAATTAACCGTTCGCGTATTGAGATGGATCTGGGGCAATTGGGTAATACGCTCAATGAGATGGAATTGGCGATTAAGCGTTTAGCTGACCAGTTGCGTCGAATGGACGGCGAGCTTGAATCACAAATTCTTGCTAAGCATGGTACAGAAAATTCGCGCTATGCTGATTTTGACCCATTGGAAATGGACCAATATTCGTCCTTAAACCAATTGTCAAAATCATTGGCCGAGTCTGCATCGGATTTGGTCGACTTTAAGAGTACGTTGTCCGAAAAAATCCGTGATACAGAAGGTTTGTTATTACAACAGTCACGTATTCAGGCAGAAATTCAAGAAAGTTTAATGCGTACTCGCTTGGTTCCGTTCTCACGGATGTTACCTCGTTTACAACGTATTGTGCGTCAAACCTCAACCACCTTAAACCGCCCAGCGGAGTTGGTGGTGCAAAACACCGAAGGTGAATTAGACCGTACGATCTTAGAGCGTCTGGTTACGCCTTTCGAGCACATGCTTCGAAACGCGATTGACCATGGTCTAGAGGAAACGACAGATCGTATTGCGTTGAATAAGCCTGAGGTGGGTCATATTGTTCTGAACATTAGTCGCCAAGGTACAGACGTTCTTGTGTCATTTAGCGATGATGGTAAAGGGATTGATGAGAGCAAAATTAAAGAAAAAGCGCTCAGCCAAGGTTTAATTAAGGCCGATCAAGTACTCGACAAGCAAGAAATTTTGCAGTTAATTTTCCATCCTGGTTTTAGTACCGCGAAGGAAGTAACCCAAATTTCTGGTCGTGGTGTAGGTCTGGACGTAGTACAAAGTGAAATCAAAGCTTTGGGTGGTCATGTGAGTGTTGAGTCTGAATTGGGCAAAGGCACGACCTTTACGATTCGTGTACCAACCACAGTGGCTGTAAGTGATGCCTTGATGGTGAAAGTGGGTGATCAACAATTTGCGATTTCGTTGGCACAAATTGACCGTATTGTACGTATTGGGCCATCTGCTTTAGAAAGCTATTTCAATAGCAAGGCAGATACATTCAAAATTGATAATGAAAATTACAAGTTACGTTATCTATCTGAATTTGTGTCAAACCAGCCAGTACCACGTTTAAGCAGTGTTTCTCATTCATTGCCTGTACTTTTAATTAAAGGAAACAGTGGTCAAACGATTGCATTATTGGTTGATCAATTAATTGGTTCGCGTGCTCAAATTGTGGTGAAACCAATTGGTCAGCAGTTCTCTAATATTGGAGCAATTGCAGGTGCAACGATCTTAGGTGATGGTCAGGTGTGTTTGATTTTAGATGGTCAAAATATTGCCCGTCAGATTCAAACGACGCAGCGTCTTAAACATGTGTCTGATTCGCGTGATCTGAGCCGTCATGGTAATGCACGTCGTCTTGTGATGATTGTCGATGACTCCGTAACGGTACGTAAAGTAACGTCGCGTCTGCTTGAGCGTCAAGGCTATGACATCATTACCGCTAAAGATGGTGTGGATGCGATTGAACAGCTTGAAAATGTAAGACCAGACTTGATGTTACTGGATATCGAAATGCCACGTATGGATGGTTTCGAAGTAACCAACTTGGTTCGACATCACGACATCCACAAAGAATTGCCAATTATTATGATCACATCGCGTACGGGTGAAAAACACCGTGAGCGTGCGTTCAGTTTGGGCGTCAGCCACTATATGGGTAAACCATTCCAAGAAGCGGAATTGCTTGCTAACATTGAAGCGTTGATTGCCGAAAAACAGGAGTTGATCTATGACTGAACAAACTTCGGTGAATACAGTAACTGATAAAATTAATCAGCAAGAATTACAGCATTTAATTACTGTTTCTACAGGGTTTATTGATGCTTATATTATTGAATGTCATGGTAAAGAGCCGATGCTTTTACCACAAAACATCATTTTATCTGCACTAGACAGCGAAACCAAAGTGCAATTCGTGCAATGGCATGAATTGAAACTCCCTGTATATGCGGTCAACCAACCAGAGCGCAAATCTGGTGTAGCATTGGTGATTGAAGGTGAAGACGTACAGCAACGTTTTGCATTGATGTGCGATGAAATGCCAAAAACGATTCGTTTACGTATTTCTGAAATTGTAGATGAAGATAAGACTTTAACCGATCCTGCAATTTTCCAATATGTGCGTATGGGGGAAAAGGTTTTTCATATCCCGAATATGAACTACATACAAACGCAGCTTCAATCCTAATGTCATGAGGCATAAAAAAAGGAATTCTACGGAATTCCTTTTTTGTTTTATATAAAAATTAAACAGCCAATAAGCCTTCTAAAATTTGTTCATAAATTTCAGCTAGAGGCTCGAGATCAGCCACATTTACATGTTCATTGATCTGATGGATTGTGGCATTTAATACGCCTAATTCGAGCACCTGAGCGCCAGTAGGAGCAATAAAGCGACCATCAGATGTTCCACCACTGGTTGAAAGCTCAGTCTCAACACCTGTCACATTTAAAATGGCAGTTTTGGCAACATTGACCAACTCGCCCACAGGAGTGAGGAAAGGTAAGCCAGACAGTGTCCATTCAATGTCATATTCTACATTGTGACGGTCTAAAATTTCTAAAGTACGTGCCTTTAACTCTTCTGCAGTGACTTCTGTTGAGTAGCGGAAGTTAAATAATGACGTCATAGTCCCAGGTACAACATTGGTTGCGCCTGTGCCAGAGTTAATATTTGAAATTTGGAATGTCGTAGCAGGGAAGTATTCATTGCCATTGTCCCAAACAGTTTCACACAGTTCTGCAATCGCTTTAGATGCCGTATGAATTGGGTTCACTGCAAGGTGTGGGTAAGCCACATGGCCCTGTTTGCCTTTAACTGTTAATTTGGCATTGAGTGAACCACGACGGCCATTTTTAACAATGTCACCAAGAGTATTTGTGCTCGATGGTTCACCCACCAAACACCATGTCATTTTTTCTTGGCGTGCTTCAAGTGTTTCAATGACTTTGACCGTACCATTAATAGATGGGCCTTCTTCATCCGAAGTAATTAAAAAAGCAATAGAGCCTTTATGGTTAGGGTGCTTTGCAACAAAGCGCTCAGAAGCAACGACCATTGCTGCCAAGGCAGTTTTCATGTCAGCACTACCACGGCCATACAGTTTACCGTCGCGAATTTCGGGTTGGAATGGATCTGAACCCCAAGCATCTAAATTACCCGTAGGTACAACATCGGTATGTCCTGCAAAACAAAACACAGGAGATTCAGTGCCTTTACGTGCCCAAAGATTATCTACGTCGTCAAAACGCATATTTTCAATCTTAAAGCCAATATTTTCCAAACGTTCAGCCATAATGTTTTGGCAGCTGTGGTCTACTGGCGTTACTGAGGGTTGACGTAAAAGCTGTAGGCTTAGATCGAGTGTCGCTGATGAAGTCATGCTGAATCTTTAAGTCAAAAATGTCGCAATATAATAGGCGAATCCTGACGATAAGGAAAATTTAAACATAAAAAAACCCTATTTAAATAGGGTTTTCAATAATCAGCCGATTAAGCCGATTTTATTCGCATTAATTGCGACGAATTTCATCAGAAGTGCGCTCTGCTGTGCCTGTTACAGCTTGCCCAGCCTTAGATACGTCTTGACCCACACCCTTTACAGTATTACAGCCAGCTAAAGCAAAGGCTACAAGAAGTGAAGCAGCAATAATTTTCTTCATGTGTTTCTCCAGTTTTACGAATAATAAATTTTCTCCGTAAAATTAGATTAAAAAATACACTGCGTGAAAAGTATGCAATTTTTATAGGTGTTCGGTAATTAAATGTAATAAAAACAAATCTCGAGCTGTTTAAAATTCAACCCGAATGGGTTTGTAATAAATTTGGTTGACGATACATATAGTAATTTTCTTGATGTGATTGCTTATAAAGACCATCCGTCCACCAGTATGCAGGGATACTGCTAAGCGCTGCGTGTGCACAGATCCATTCATGACGTTGCAAGCGATAATACTGCTCTGTTGTATGGGGAATATAATGCCCCCAGCGACCAATTCTACGCGCTGGATTGACCCAATCGGGTAATTCATGTGATTTATCTACGGGTAGATAAAGCTGTCCTTTGAGCATGCAGTATTTACGTTGTATGCGGTGTTCTAAAGCGTCGTTAAATTGAAACTGCTTTTGTGTGAAATGATGGAGCTTTCTACTGAGTGTGTCACTGCGGTTGAGACCATACCAAGAGGGCAGTGAACAATCACCTTCGGCAAGATAGTATTTGAGCGCAATTTCCCAATGTTCAATTTCTTGGGTTTCTAAGTTGCGAAGGACAAAATCAAGTTCGCCTAGCGTTTTAGGGCCATCAATTTTTTGAATGCTGTGCCCAATCAGTTCGTAATGATGGTAATCACGATCAAGTAACCAAAACCAAATCAACATTTCAAAGCGCAGGCCAAGACGGGTACTTTTGAGTTGGTGTATAAAATCTAATAATTCAGTTGGGTCTTTATCTAAAGCCTCTAAGCGCGGTATATAGCGCGTATAGTGCTGTTGCCAGATAAGATCATCATGCAATTCAAATAGGTGTGTAAGTGCGAGCTCTGGTGGAAGTTGAGTTAAAATATTTGGACTGGCAATGCTAAAAGCCAGTTGTCTGACACAGGGCTGCTGATAGCTTAACCATGGCTCAAAATAGCAAGACGGCAATGAGATGTGAGTCATGGTGGCCTAGGCCTCAATATAAGAATAGCACCAGTATGCTATGACAATAATGCAGAATTGCAACGGTGCAGCTTAAAAAACGCATTATACTAAGCGTATTGTACGAATTGGGTCTGGGTATGAAAACGTTGTTTTGGCGAAGCTTAGTATTGATCTTTGTTCTATTGGGCTTCATCGGGGCACTTTTACCTGGAATGCCAACAACAGTATTTTTGATATTAGCGGCATGGGCGGCCTCTAAAGGTTGGCCACAGATGGATGCATGGCTGTTAAATCATCCTAAATATGGCGCAACGCTTCGTGCATGGCGAGAAAATGGCACAGTGCCACGTAAAGCAAAGTGGTTCGCATCGATCATGATGTTTATAAGTGCAGTGGTCATGCTGTTTACCAATGCACCTTTGGCCGTCAAAATATTTACCGATGTAACCATGCTGGCGGTTGCCATTTGGCTATGGCTACGTCCAGAACCTGAATCACGTGCTAAAACCACAAAAATTGAAACAGAGAAAGCGCCATGATGGAATTTAGTCCAGATCAAGTTGACGTTGTGATTGATTTAGATCAGCAACGTTTAAGCCTACCCAAATTCAATAAAAGCTATCTTATTTCGAGTGGTAAAAATGGCATAGGTGAAACTGAAAATAGTGGTAAGACACCAAGAGGTTGGCACCGTATTGCGGAGAAATTTGGTGCAGACATGCCACAAAATACAGTTTTTAAAGCACGCCAAGCCACGGGTGAAATCTATAGTCCTGCTTTAGCTACGCAATATCCTGAACGTGATTGGATTTTATCCCGCATTTTATGGTTGGCGGGTTTAGAGGCTGGTTTTAATCAAGGCGAGGGATGTGATACCTATCAGCGCTATATTTACATTCATGGTACGCCGGACACAGAACCGATGGGAGTTCCTATTTCACATGGCTGTATTCGTATGCGCAATACAGATGTGATGGAATTATTTGAATTGATCCCAGTTGATGCGACCGTATATTTAAAATCAGCACAAATCTGATGGTATATGCACGACTCATCTATTTATGAAATAAGCGAAATGCTTAAGACAAGCGTTATAGTTTTCATTAATAGCAATTCAATTGATGGCCTAAATTTAAATAGCAAGTCCAAAAATGCTTTTTAAAAACAACGCTGCTTAAAAATGATGCGATTTTACAGTGAAAATTGAATATCACGCTAAATAAATATACCGTGAAGGCTAGTCAATATAAAATAAAAAGCATTTTTATGTGCATTCATTACATGAAATGAATGCATTGAATTAAAAAATAAGCAGAAAATGTTGATTTTTATAGCAGATTACTTATTTTTTAATCAGTCAAACATAAAAAGTGGAAAACTGGCATAAAAGCGTTTGACACTGGGTGAGGATTCTCTATAATGCACCTCATCAAGCGATGAAGTGCTTTGAAAGGGCGCTTAGCTCAGTTGGTAGAGCGTCTGCCTTACAAGCAGAATGTCGGCGGTTCGATCCCGTCAGCGCCCACCAAACTCTTTCATTGTTAGATTTATAGTGCAGCGGTAGTTCAGTTGGTTAGAATACCGGCCTGTCACGCCGGGGGTCGCGGGTTCAAGTCCCGTCCGCTGCGCCACTTTAAATCTAAAAACATCGTTTGATCCGCAATAGCGATATTGTGTAAGTGCAGCGGTAGTTCAGTTGGTTAGAATACCGGCCTGTCACGCCGGGGGTCGCGGGTTCAAGTCCCGTCCGCTGCGCCATTTACACAGTTTAGCATATTGAGGGCGCTTAGCTCAGTTGGTAGAGCGTCTGCCTTACAAGCAGAATGTCGGCGGTTCGATCCCGTCAGCGCCCACCAGATTCTTGTGATGCAGCGGTAGTTCAGTTGGTTAGAATACCGGCCTGTCACGCCGGGGGTCGCGGGTTCAAGTCCCGTCCGCTGCGCCATTCCTAGAATCAAAACCCTTAAAGGGCGCTTAGCTCAGTTGGTAGAGCGTCTGCCTTACAAGCAGAATGTCGGCGGTTCGATCCCGTCAGCGCCCACCATATATCTTTAAGATATAATGTGCTTCCTCGGAAGTAACGTGATGCAGCGGTAGTTCAGTTGGTTAGAATACCGGCCTGTCACGCCGGGGGTCGCGGGTTCAAGTCCCGTCCGCTGCGCCATTTATCTTAAGAAGTCTTAAATTCCTGAGATTTAAGATGTTTCAAATACCAAGACTACAAATTTCGTTTGTCTTGCGTCATAAAAACAACAGCGTTGTTTTTATTCCTCAGGGCGCTTAGCTCAGTTGGTAGAGCGTCTGCCTTACAAGCAGAATGTCGGCGGTTCGATCCCGTCAGCGCCCACCATATTTTCTATATATCTCAATTTAAATATTATTAAGCGCACTGCTTTGATATTGCCTATTGCATAATTTTTCCATAAAATCCGTAATGTATAATAATTTTAATTTGTATGGACAATAATGAGAAATCCTTATCAGCGCAAGGCCGCGTCTAAAACACAAAATACAACTTTTAATCCTCAAGATATTTATAAACAATTTATTGAACACCTTGTTGGTCAGGGCAATTTAATCGCACTGTATCAAGATGGCTGGGCTTTGTGTGCAACACCAACAGGCCAAAAAGCATTTGCTGTGTGGCGTAATAAAAGTTTGGCTAAACTGCTGATTAAAGACAATTGGGCAAAATACGAAATTCAAGAAATTTCACTTAAAGATTTTATTGAAAAAGTCATTCCTTTTTTACGTCAAGAAAATACTGCTTTGTCGCTGGATTTAACACCAGAAGGGCAGAATATTTTGGTTGCCCCTGAAAAAATGTTACTAGATTTAAAAAATTATTTATATCAGGTATATACGCAGCGACCAGAAGTCTTTAAAGAAATGGACTTTCCTTTACCGCGCAATATCCGTTTAAATTAATTTTATAGCAAGCCAATGGTGCTGATTAATATTCACCTAATGCATATCCACTGATATAGGCAAAATATTCTCTTAGCCAAGCGTTATAGCGTAAGTATAGCGGTGTTGGAGCGGATACTGCATATACCTGACGATATGCTTGGTGGTGGGCAATTGCGATAGCACGGGGCAGGTGAAAGTCATTGCTGACCACTGCAATGGGTTGATTTAGGTCAATTCCTAGCTTTGCTAACACTGTTTTACTATAGGCAAAATTGAGTTCAGTACTGGTACTTTTTTCTTCTAAATAAATACGTGAAGCTGGAATGTGCTGCTGTTGTATCAGATAACGTTGCATAACCGAAGCTTCAGATACTGTTTTATTGAGTCCAATTCCACCAGTCATTATCAGTGGGATATTCGGATGATCAGTTGCTAATCGAGCTGCGGTGTTTAAGCGTTCAATCACAGCGGGTGGTGCTTGGTTATTTTGAGTACCGCCACCCAGCACAATAATTGCTTTTACATTTGGAATGTACTGCGTTTGATTACTGTAGTGTTGCATAAAAGAAAAAAATCCCAGCAAACTAATAAGCCACAGCCAAAATATTCCCCATAAACACATCCAACTACGTTTAAACCAGATTTTTTGCTGATATAAGATCTTAATCTGAGGGCTTAAAATAGTAATCAGGATAAAAATAACTCCAAGTAAGAGGGGAAGCTGCACGCCAAAATGGTCTTCACCTAAACAAAGTAGCCAAATGCTGTCGATGCAAAGCAGTAGACCAACGATTAATACAACTATTCTTTTCATAATGGATTAGGAGTTAGGTGCTCAAGATATCTGTGGCAAGTGTACTGGGTTTGGCGTGCATAAAAAACCGAGCAATGATGCTCGGTTTCTTATTCAACAAATTATGCCTTCCGAGTGCATTAATAGACATCTCGACGATAACGGCCTTCTTGTTTTAATTGGTCAATGCTTGCTTCGCCCAAGATATCTTGTAGCGCTTGATCTACATCGGTTGCCATCCCTTGAATGCTACCGCATACGTAGATTACAGCACCTTGTTCAACCCAAGTGCGAAGTTCATTGGCTTGCTCACGAAGTTTATGATGAACATAAACTTTTTCTGCTTGGTCGCGTGAAAAAGCAAGGTCAAGGCGTTTCAGCATGCCAGTATTTTGCCATGCTTCTACTGTACTTTGATAGAAGAAGTCATGTTCACGTTGACGTTCGCCAAAGATCAGCCAGTTTTGGGTAAAGTCTGAACGAATGCGTGCACTGAGTAGACTCATAAGCCCAGCAATCCCTGTACCATTACCAATTAAAATCACTGGACGATTGTCCGAAATTAAATGGAAGGATTCGTTGGTACGAATACGCATAGCGATTTGCTCACCTACCTGCGCATGTGCTGTTAACCAACCCGAACCTAGACCTAATTGACCTTGGGCATCAGATTGTTGGCGTATCACCAAACGCAGTACATGCTGTTCTGGAATACTGGCAATCGAGTATTCACGTGATGGTAGGCGCGGGAGCTGTTCAAGCAAATGATCTAAGTTGGCAAAGGGCTCAACTTCAATTGTTAAATCACGATCCCATAGCATCTGTTCAATACATTGCTGTGTAGTATCCACGATGGCATGCGGCGCGATATGATGTTGTTGCATGAAGGCGTGAATGCGTTCTTGGCTATTGGCTGGTTGTATCTCGGCAATATCACCTGCTTGCCATTGCACATCATGCGTGGCTTGCAACTCAATATTAAATGTAGGCGCGCCCAAGCTATTGGGGTTAAGTAACGTGCGTTGTTTTAGTTGCCATTGATCAAAGGTTTTTTCAATGTTCATGGCTTGCAATTCAAGTTTTGTACTTTTAGCTAAGGCCTGATTCCACTGCTGAATCGCTTGTGCATTGGCATTGTCCACTTCAATGAGAGGGAACAAAGCTTGAGCAGCATTTTGCTTCAACCATGTATCAAGACGATGACCAAAGCTACAGAAAGTCTCAGGATATTCTTGTGAGCCCAAAGCCAAAACGGCATAACGAACATGGCTTAAATCCAGTGTTTGCGTCATGATTTTTTTCTCAAAACTTGCCGCTAAATCAGGTGCTTCACCTGTACCATAGGTGCTGGCAACCAATAAGATTTGGCTATTGGATTTGAGATCATCTACGGTGACGTGTTGTAGTGCTTTAACGGTCGCAGGTTGGCGAGCTTTTTGTAGACTTGTTGCAGTACGCCAAGCCAATTGCTCAGACACGCCTGTTTGCGAAGCATAGATTACCAGCCAAGGGCTTGCATTCGGATCAAGACTGACTGCTGTTAAGCTCTGACGTGCCTCTTGTGTTAAGCGCTTTTGCTTACGGCGTTTGAGGTACAGCATCCACCCCGTTACAAAGAACAATGGCATGATCAAAGATGACAGCATGGCAAAGAACTGATAAACAGGCCCGAAGAAACTACCACGATGCACAGGAAGCATGCTCGTCATAATTTTTTCATTCAGCTTTTTATCTTCATACAGTTCTAATTTTTCAATAGATGTCGTTTGATAGTTATAGCTGGCTTTGTTGCGTGCACGTTCGTGCTGTGGCACAGCGTCTACAAAGGTGAGTTCGACCGTACCATTTGATTTTTTAGGAATATTCAGCGTTAAACTCGAGTATTCACGTCCAACCTTTTGGTTAAAGCCAGTCCAGGTTTGTGTAAGCGCATAGCTGATTTGTTCTGGTGCTAAGCCTTTTTTCTCAGATGGATTCTTTTTACCCTCGGAAGTAGGGCCTGTGCTTTCAGCCCGCTGCACATTTGTAGGCGATCCTTTAGCTTCTGAACCTTGTGCTCTCGGACCTGCATTGGCTTGCATTTCAGGTTGTGGACGCTCTACACCTAAAACTTTAAACATGCCATCACGCCACCAGCCATAAGACCAATACAAGCCTGTACATGCCAAAACTAAATAAAAAATAACCACCCATGTGCCAATCACTGCATGTAAATCCCAAATAAAGTTACGGCCTTTTAATTGAGGTTTAACTGCAAACCATTGCTTTATAGAATGCTTTTTTGGCCAGCGTAAGTATAAGCCACTGAGTAAAAAATAAATCAGAATGAGCGTACAAGCACCTGTAATTTGTTTACCCACAGGGCCAACGGTTAAATTACGATGCAATTGCTGAACAAATTGGAAGAATTCTCGGCCTTTAACTTCTGGAAGTACGGTCGCGTCATAAGGATTAATCATCATGTTATAACCACGACGTGCACCTTCTTTGACGATATTCACAGTAGAGGATGCTGAAGCTTCTGATTCAATCGTGATGCTATTAATTTTGATTGAAGCATCTGTACGCTGAAAATGTTGATAAATTTCAGCAGGTGTCATTTTGGGTGTATTGGGCACCTGAACCGTATAACTGTCCGCATTGAGCCACTTTTGGATGGGCTGTTCATAAGAATACAAAGCGCCAGTAATACCCATGAGGGAAAGAATCAGGCCGGCACTAATACCGAAAAACCAGTGGAGTTGGAAAAGGATCTTTTTAAACATGCGAGGGGTGGCGTGAGAGTTCGAAATGAGAACTATTATAATCTGAGAAAGTGTAAAAATAATGTGGATTACAAATAATATTTATTCTCATTTACTTTTTAATGCATTGATTCAAATTTTTAAGAGAAGGATCAAGCATAAAAAAGCCCCCAAAGAGGAGGCTTTTTTAATTCAACAGCAAGAATTAAACAGCTTTTGCTTCGCCTACAGTTTCTTTTAAGTGTTTGCGAATCGTGTTGAATGAGAAGTTTTTACTGTCTAGACGGTTAGGTAAAATATATGCACCTTGTTGGCCTTTAATTTTAAAGTTCACCAAGATGAATTCAGGTGTGTTGTACCATTCATAAATGTCTTTCCAGCCCACAGTCATATTGCCCATTTGTAGGCCAACTTGTTGCTGCATCGATAGACCATGTGGTTGTACACCTAAGCGTAAACCTTTGATTTCTTGAACAGGTGTTTCTTTCAGTTTACGTTTAACATACCACTCGATACCAAATTTGCGTACCAAGAAGTAAATCACAACACAGACGATAGCAACCCAACAGAAAATAGTTGAATAGTTTTTTAATAAAATGATGCCAGCCATCGCAAGCACTAAAATAGCGCCCATGATGATCCATGCTTTGGTGCCAATTTTGAAGTTGCTACGTGAAAGAACCAATTGCGCATTGCGTTGTTCTTCTTCAGAAACTTCATAAGGTATAGGCTGTAAAGTGTAGGCGTATAAGTTTTTCGCGGTCATAGTGAAACTAACAGATTTTTAACTCCCAAAAGTTTAGCATTATTTATGCCGATTCAGGGAGCATATTGTGTCAAAAATACTCAAATTATAATGAGGCCAATTCAGTCGACTTTTGATCATGGTCATGACTTAAATTTTGCTTTAACTGACTGAGTTGTTTCAAAATACTAAACATTAAAGACAGTTGTTGCAAAATGATCAGTGACTTTTGGTCTTCATCATTTTGTAGTGCTAAACGCTGACGAATCTGACTAATCATATTCTGTGCGCTTAAGTCTGGGACTTCATCTTTTAACAGAGCACCTTGAATATCATCCAGTGCTTGCGCCATCAGTTGTAAAATTTCAGGATCTTCAATTTTTGCACGATGCGCACCTAAGGCTGCAATATAGCTAATGAAAGTATGGTTAAGACATAAAAACTCAAAAGCGAGCGCTTTTTGATGGCTGTCAAAATCTGGTTCTGTGGCAAGCGTTGAAATTAAAGAGGCGACATCTGCATCGGTATTATGCGCAGCGCGACGTACAATGCGATAATTTAAACCATTGTTGCGGCCATGTTTATATTGTTCTACCACCTCGGTTAAATAATCACACTGTGCTTGTAATGAACGATTGATGGTACGGCCCAGACGGCGGAATTTCCAATCGGGGAAAATAAAACTCACACCAAACCAGGCCAAGGCGCAGCCAATTAGAGTATCAATCATACGGGGCATGGCTGCCTCAAAGCCTAGACCATCTAGATTAAAGTTAATCAGCGCTAAAATGGTGATAAATGCGGTGGCTTGTGCATATTGCTTACTGCGAAGCTCAAAAAATAAAATACCACTCAAAATTAGTAGGAGCAGTTGACCTTCAACTGAGGGAATAAAATACAAAATTGCATAACCCAAGATAATCCCAATCAGCGTCCCGACAATACGTAAATACAGGCGACGTTTAGTGGCGTTAAAGTTAGGTTGGCTGACAAACAGCGCAGTAAGCAAAATCCAATAGCCATATTCAATATTGGTTAATTGCACAAAGACATAGCCAATAAACAGCACAACGGATAATCGGATGGCGTGACGGAACAGCACAGATTCAGGTGTAAGATGTTGTTTTACTCGTACGACGACGTCATCCCAGCCTTTGAGATCATCATCTTTGAGTTGGTTTTCGACATGTTTCACTTTATCAAATTTAATATGACGCTCAGTTTCAACGTTTTGTAATTGCGAGTCGATGGCTTTTAAATTTTGGTACAGCGAAAACAGCGCATTGACCCACACTTGGTCATAGTGTTGTTCTGCGCGTAGTTTATCCAAAGAATGGCGTAAATTACGAAATGCATGTTTGAAGCGCGTATTATGATGATAGGGTTGACGATGTAAAATACTGATACTTAAATCTTTACAGGCTTTGGCTTGAATGGAAAGCACACGTTGAAAACGAAATAAAATGTCGCTATGTTCAAAAATCTTGGCCAGCTTTTGGTAGTCAATATGTGCAGAATCGGCACGCTCATGAATATCTTGTGCGACAAAATAATATTGCAAACTACGACGCGTATCTTTTTGACCACGGTCGCCTTTAAGTCGGGTCAGGAGCGCTGTTTTCATGTCATTAAAAATGGCAATCAATTTACCGTTTTCTAAGGACAGCTCAATCATACTTTGCTGATAACTTGTGGGCGTCATATCGACATCAAACAAGTTGGATTTGGCAAAGAGGAAATCGCCTAAAGATGAATAGCTTTGAGCTAACTTATCTTGTGCTTGGCGTACAGGAAAGAGTAAAAAACTAATGGTCGAGATTAAGCCATACCACATGGCTCCAATAACCAGCAGGCCAGCTTGGGTGTACCAATGCTCAAATAAATGCACACCTAACATAGAATAAACAGAAATCACTAAGCAACCATAAGAAATGGTGGCATAACGTCTACCCAAAGAACCCAATAAAATCCACCCAATACAGGACACAATCAGTCCGATTGCGAAGAGAATGGGATAAGGAAACAACACATAAATAGAAACAGCGGTAATGAAAAAGCCAATATAGGTATAGAGCTGATTCATAATTCGGACAGAGAAGCGATCGTCAATATCACTGAGGCCTGCTGCCACCACACCCAAGGTTAAGGGAATGGTATACAGTTGGTTACCATAGAAATAAGGGACGAACGCAGTCCCTGCAAATGCAATCAGCATCCGCAGTGTGTACATAAAGGTGGTGTTATAGGTTGCCTGCTGAATGCGGCTAAGCCAAGAGTTCAATGTCGATCCTTTGCGTAGCGATAGACTGAGTTACAGTGCTGAGAATGTGTGAAATTTCACGATGGTCTTAGTCAAATCATACTATGAGCAGTGTAAACTTGTCTTCATAGTGCCTATTTAAAAATGAAATACCAATATCAATATGCAGAAGAATATCACGACACCTACAAGTTACTCTAAGCCTTGGATTTTACTCTTAGCGCTCCTTACCTCTTTGGGGCCACTTTCCATTGATATGTACTTACCCGCATTGCCAGAAATGGCGATGGACTTGGGGGTAAGTACGCAAATGATTTCCAATACTTTACCTGCATATTTTTTAGGTTTGGCTTTAGGGCAGTTAATTTATGGACCCGTGAGTGATCGTATTGGGCGTAAAAAACCACTGTATTTTGGCTTGAGTTTGTATGTTGTTGCTAGTTTGATGTGCTACTTCGCGCAAAATGAATGGAGTTTAATTGCTGCACGTATTTTACAAGCTTTGGGTGGTTGTGTAGGTGTAGTCATTGCCCGAGCAACGATTCGTGATCGCTTGGATGTGCAAAGTTCAGCGCAGGCATTTTCGAGCATGATGATTGTAATGGGGATTGCGCCGATTTTGGCACCAACGATAGGGGCTTGGATTTTAAGATTTTTTAGTTGGCATGCAGTCTTTGGCTTCTTGGCTTTTATGGGATGTGTATGTCTCTTCTGTGTGCATTTTTTCTTTAAAGAAAGTTTGCCAACCAGCCGACGTTTGGAACTGAGCTTTAAGCAAGTGCTACAGCTGTATGCCACAATTTACCAAGACAAACGCTTTTTATACCCAATGCTGATTGGTTGCTTCTCAGGTGGGATCTTGTTTTGTTATATCAGTGCATCCGCGAGCATTTTGATGGTTGACTTTGCCATGTCGCAACAGCATTTTGCTTATGCCTTTGGCTTTAATGCCTTTGGGATCATGTTGCTATCGACATTGAATAATGTATTGGCAAATAAAACCACGGTATATGGGCGCTTAAAACTAGGATTGAGCATTCAAAGTTTTGGGGTGCTAGTTTTATTACTCAGTGCAGTGTTTGTGCAGAGCTTGCCTTTGGTGATGTTGGGTATGTTCTGTGCGGTATCTGGCATTGGCCTTACAGGTCCGAATGCAATGGCTTTCGCTATGTCACATCAAGGTGCACGTGCAGGAACAGCCAGCGCCATTATGGGCAGTATGCAATTTGCCTGTGGCTTGTTGGGTGGTGTCATTCTCAATTTCTTAATGTGGAGTGCACAGCTCAATATGGCTGTGCTGATGCTTGGTTTTGTTGCTGTGGCATTTATGGCTTATCGATATATGCGCATTGATCAGCAACGAACTGCAAGCTAAATTGTCGCTGGGTAGCTGTACGGAAGTACGATGAAATACCCGACACGGGCTTATTCATCTACAAATACGGCAAACTCATCGACTGCAACGCGTGGCGTTAAAAACTGATTCACAATCGCGTCAGGATCTGCGTAGCCCAAGGCCATGCCACAGACCAATTCTTCATCTGCGGGTGCGCCAATCGTATCTAAAACTAGCTGATGGAAATGATTCCAAGCGGCTTGCGGGCAGGTATCGAGGCCACGTGCTTTGGCTGCTAGCATGACATTTTGAATCATCATGGCGATATCCATTTTAGAGCCGATCGCTAAAGATTGGTGTGCCGTAAAAAATAGCCCGACAGGCGCATCGAACAATTTATAGTTACGCAGTTGCTGCGCTGCCATTTTTTCTTTTTCGCCTTTTTGGATGTTGAGTAAGCCATACAAGCCCCAGCCATTTTCACGGCGACGCTCAATAAATGGCGAAAGCCACTGCTGTGGATAATAGGCAAAAGTTTCTTGGTATTGCGCTGACAAAGCAGGGTTTACAAATAACTCATTTTGGGCTGTACATACACGTTCAACTAAAAGGTCGCGTGTTTGACCACGTACCACATAGACTTTCCACGGCTGGGTATTGGTTCCTGATGGTGCACGACTGGCAACATGCAAAATCTCTTTCAGCATTTCGGTAGAAATAGGGGTATCTAAAAAAGCACGTACAGAATGGCGTGACCTGATTACGTGGTCGACAGCTTGGGTGAGAGACGAATTCATAGGCATCCTTTTATTTTAAAATTGTGATTTTTTATGGCTGTCTTGGACTGAGCCGTGCGTAAGTTAGCTCGTTTATTTACTGCGCTGTGTTGAAATGTGCAAGATTGTGCGCTGTGTGGAATAAAACTAAAACAGAGTTGATGAATGGTTAAATACCTTTTTGATATAAAAATATACCTAAAAGGTTGGTGGTGGGTCGAAATGTGCAAGCATTAACGTATGGAAATGACAAAGAGATGACAGGGCATCAAGTGTTTAAGCTGTGATGCGACATAATCAAAGCATACGATTGAGGGTTTATGCCAAGCTTCGTAGAAATATTGCGTATAGCTAAGACTAAAGCAGTGATGGTCAGGCTGGGTAAATTTAGCTCAAATATCCAACATCTTTGATGCAATGCAGTTGTATCGATAGAAGGGAGTAGGTTGTTTGTATGGATATTAACCTATTAAACATAAAAATGGACGAGCTTCACGCATAATGCGAAAGCTAATTTTTCTAAGAACTCTTCCTAATTTGCTCGATTAGTTTATATGATTAAATTATAAAGCAATGGGGTAATGCTTAGAAAAATTAATATAGAATCTGCACATCACCTGTGGGGGAAAGGGATTTTACTTAAAATGTAAAATTTCAAAAAATAATCGTCTTTCAGCATAATTTTTGCATGCGATGTATGCAATTTAAAATTTAAAACAAAGATTTCTTTGGAGGAAATATGAAACTTGTACAGCTTAAAGCGCCAGTACTTAAAGTGAGTTTAGCAGCGGCCGTTACTGCAATTATGTTGAGCTCAGCGCAAGCCGCAACAACTGAACAAAAAGAAATTGCACAACTACGTGCAGAAGTTGCCGAGCTTAAGGCATTAATCCAACAACAACAGCAAGTACAAGTTCAGCAACAAGCTGACATTCAACAAGTAAAAGCACGTCCAGCACCAGTGGCTGCACCAACTTCATCACCATTGTCTGGTTTTAAATCTAAAGCGGGTGCAGAAGTTAACCTATATGGTTTTGTCCGCGGTGATGCCAACTACATTATTGAAGGCGAGGATGGCGACTTCGGCGGTGTTGCACGATCTACGGGTCAAGCCAGCGACAAGCTGCGCGCAACGGCTAAAACCACACGTCTAGGCTTAGACTTCACTACCAATGTCGGTGAAGGCAATAAAGTCGGCGGTAAAGTTGAGGCTGACTTTGCCGATCCAGATAGCGTTAAGGGTGAAGGTTTCCGAATTCGTCATGCATATTTAACCTATAACAACTGGTTATTCGGTCAAACAACTTCTAACTTCCTATCTAGCCATGCGCCTGAAATGATTGATTTCAGCACAAACATCGGCGGCGGCACCACTCGTGTACCGCAAGTGCGCTATAACTTTAATCTTGCGCCGCTGACACAGTTGCTGGTTTCTGCGGAAGAAGGTGACAGCAAAGCGTTTACTGCTGACGATTTAAGCTACCGTGTTCCAAACCTGACTGCGAAACTGGTTCATGGCTTTGCTGACGGCAAAGGCACAGCTTCTGCCCGCGCATTGGTGGAAAACTATAAATCTAAAGCTGCCGATGATACAGAAACCGCTTGGGGTCTGGCTGCCGGCGCGACTTATGCTGTAAATGATCAGCTGAAACTGAACGGTGATGTATCTTATAGCCAAGGCAACAGCAACTATTTATATGGCGCAAATTCAGCATATATTGTTGATGGTAAAAACATTGAACAAAATGAATTTACTGCTGTACAAGTGGGTGCAACCTATAAATTTAACGAAAAACTTCGTTCAACTTTAGGTTATGGCATTATTTTAGCGGATGACGATACTAAATATGCAAAAACACTTAAAGCTGCTTCAGATGTCAGTGCAAATGCCAACAAAGAACTACAACAGGCTTGGTTAAACATTATTTATTCACCAGTTAAACCGATTGAGCTTGGCTTGGAATATGTAGACGGCAAACGTGAAACATTTGCAGGTAAAACATTTAACGATGACCGTGTTGGTTTAATGGCAAAATATAGCTTCTAATACTGAAGTATTAGATGGTTAATTAAAGCCAATATAAAACAGGAGCTTAATGCTCCTGTTTTTTGTTTTTGAAGTAAATAAAACTTAAAATTGAGTAAAAAAACAGCGTAATTTAAACACTTTATTGTAAATAAAGAAGCAATTGTTTCAAAAAACTGCATAATGTCCAACTTTTCTTCATATTGAACTTTTGGCAGTGATATTTCTGCATCAATATGAAATGGAATCTGTGCTTTAAATAAGCCAACTCCATAATTTGTGCCCTAATTTCATTTTGTGGGCATTGCGATCATTCCAGCGGGCTTTAAATCAGTGGCTGTGAATGGGAAGTCTAACTCAAGAATGCACGAAGTTTGTATGACTCAAGCTTTTGGATACGCTGTACTTTAAGTTACTAAAATGAGCTTGAAGTAAGGTGTAATTCAATGGCTTATTAATCATATAACAACAACTAAGTGCACCTTAAGGATAATGATGATGGAATTAACATTTAACGCATTTTATACCTTGATTGCGGCTGTGATTGTGCTATTGCTCGGTCGCTTTTTAGTGAATAAAATCGATTTTCTTAAGCGCTATAATATTCCAGAACCTGTTGCAGGTGGTTTAGTCGCTGCCATTCTCTCTCTTGTTGTGCACAGTCTATGGGGATTTAGTATTTCCACAAGTGCACAACTACAAACCAGTTTCATGCTGATCTTCTTTGCTTCTATTGGCTTAAGTGCAAACTTTGCAAAATTAAGAGAAGGTGGTATTGGTCTGGTGATCTTCTTGATTGCTGTATCTACTTTTATTGTCGTGCAAAACGCAGTAGGGATGAGTTTAGCAACTCTCCTAGGTCTAGATCCTTTAATTGGTTTAATTGCGGGTTCAATTACCTTAACGGGCGGACATGGTACAGCAGGTGCTTGGGGCGAAATCCTTGAAACCCAACATGGTATTCAAGGTGCATTGGCCTTAGGTATGGCGAGTGCGACCTTTGGTTTGATTATTGGTGGTATTATTGGTGGTCCTTTAGCCAAGTTGCTGATTAACCGTCACAATATTTCAGCACCACGTACTCAAGAGCAAATTGCACAAAGCGATGAAACACCTCTGACAGATATTAATTCTACAGAATATGTTCCATTTGAATATCCACATCGTGTTCGTTTAATTACTGCAGATAATGCGATTACAACGTTAGGGCTTTTTGCTGCATGTTTGGCCTTTGCTGAATTTATGACGACTTATAGCAAGGGTACATTCTTTGAATTACCGACCTTTGTTTGGGCACTAGCAGGTGGTGTTATTCTGCGTAATGTGCTCGAAGGTATTTTTAAAATTCAGATATTCGACCGCGCCATTGATGTTTTCGGAAATGCTTCATTGTCTTTGTATTTGGCGATGGCGCTTTTGTCTTTAAAACTCTGGCAATTGGCCGACCTTGCAGGTCCACTTGTTGTGATTTTGGGCGCGCAAACTTTAACAATGGCCTTGTATGCAGCCTTCATTACCTTCCGTGTGATGGGTAAAAACTATGATGCTGCTGTATTGGCTGCGGGTCATTGTGGATTTGGTATGGGTGCAACACCAACTGCTGTTGCCAACATGCAAGCCATTACCAATATGTATGGACCTTCGCATAAAGCCTTTTTAATTGTTCCACTGTGTGGTGCATTTTTCGTAGACTTGATTAATGCGACAGTCATTCAGTTGATTCTTAAATTCTTTGTCTAAGAGATAGGAAAAAAGCCTCTATGTAGGCTTTTTTCTTTATAGAGTCGCTTAAAATTTGGGATATTCAGAATGAACGATCAACTTAACGATAGCTTGTTGAAGTGGATTAATACCTTAAACACCCCATTGTGGGATTTTTTGGTGGTGTTTTTAGTTGCAGTAGGTATTTTTTATACTGTGGCAACAGGTGCAGTACAAGTTCGATTATTTGTACATAGTATTAAAGTGATGAAGGGAAGCCGTAAGGCGGGTGATGATCAACATGGCATCACACCATTTCAAGCCTTTGTGACAGGACTCGCAAGCCGTGTAGGTGTGGGTAATGTTGCAGGTGTTGCCATTGCCATTGCAATTGGTGGTCCTGGCGCCGTATTTTGGATGTGGTTAACCGCATTTTTAGGCATGAGTTCTGCTTTTGTAGAGTCCTCACTTGCGCAACTTTTTAAGGTGCGTGATAGCCAAAATAAACAGTTTCGTGGTGGGCCAGCATATTACATCAGCCAAGGCTTAAAACAAAAATGGTTAGGGATTGTGTTTGCCATAACCCTTATTTCGACCTATGGCTTTGTATTTAATGCAGTACAAGCCAATGCTATTACGGGTGCAACTGCACATGCTTGGGGATGGGACAAAGCTAACCTTGTTTTAAACCTCGGTGGCTTTGATTTTGTAGTTTCATGGGTGGGAATTTGTCTAGTTGTACTCACGGGTGTGCTTATTTTTGGTGGTATTAAGCGTATTGCCAAAGTTGCTGAAACCTTTGTACCTGTAATGGCGATACTGTATTTAATCGTGGCCCTATATATTGCCGTGATTAACTACGATATTTTACCGTCAATCTTCCAGCTCGTTTTTAGTAAAGCTTTTGAGTTTGATGCCGCTGCGGGTGGTTTCTTTGGTGCTATGGTCTCTATGGCCATGATGATGGGTATCAAGCGCGGTTTGTTTTCAAATGAAGCAGGCATGGGGTCTGCACCCAATGCAGCAGCAGCCTCTGATGTGAAACATCCTGTGAATCAGGGTTTGATCCAAATGTTAGGCGTATTTGTTGATACCTTTGTGGTGTGTACCTGTACGGCGATTATTATTTTAGCATCAGGCTTATATGAAAACGCTGGCTTTGAAGGGGTGACATTGACGCAAATGGCCTTAGAAAGCCAAATTGGTTCATGGGGCGATGACTTCCTAGCGATTATTTTGTTTATGTTTGCGTTCTCATCTGTGATTGGTAACTATGCTTATGCAGAAGGTAATGTACAGTTTATTAACAATAACCGCCGTGTGATGTTTAGTTTCCGTGTGATTGTGCTGGTGATGGTCTATATCGGTTCAATTATGAGTGTACCTGTGATTTGGAACCTTGCAGATTTGTTTATGGGTGTGATGGCAAGTATTAACTTATTTGCAATTCTATTGTTAACACCATTCTTATTGATGCTGATGAAAGACTATTCATCACAACTCAAGAAAGGAGTAAAAGAGCCAGTGTTTAAATTAGATGATCATCCAAAATTTAAAGACAAAGTAGACTCTGATATCTGGTAAATTGCATCTCTGCGGAAGCAATTTCAGCATGTAAAAAGCCCTAATTCAATTGGGGCTTTTTATATGGGAGCTACATCATGCAGAACATGTATACATAGCGATGCCGATGATTAAAATTTTATCATGATGCAAGATGGTCAAGACATTAAAATAACTGACCCACTTGTCATCATTCTCTATGGTTTCTCCATGATTTAAAGCACAGAGTGACTTATACTTTTTGTAATAGAGTCTTAACGTTTCATAACAGTGCAAATTTAGGGATCGTTCTAGACTAGGCGTCTTTATAAAACGAATAATATGTTGGATCAAGTGTCGTGAATATAAACACAGTTTTAATAACGTGTCTGATGACTGGCGTTGTGGGTTGTCAGAGTATTGGTGCACAAGCCACAAAAGCAACAGATCAGGCCTTAATATCGAGCTCAAAGAGCACACAGGGTTCAGGTGAAATTGCGGAAGCCCATGTGGTACCGAATCAGGTCGATTTTAAAAAATTAAAACAGCAAAACAAGCGTCCAATCGTCGCATTGGTCTTGGGTAGTGGTGGTGCACGTGGCTACGCCCATATTGGTGTTATTCAAGTGTTAGAACAACACGGCATACGTCCAGATTTTATTGTTGGTACCAGTGCAGGCAGTATTGTGGGTTCAATCTATGCCTCTGGGAAGTCTGCAGATGAACTACGTGACATTGCATTGAATATGAAGCCTGCAGATGTTCGCGAGATTCGTTTAGATAAAAAAGGCGTATTGGATGGCAAAAAAGTAGAAGACTATGTCAATACGCAAGTCGATCATGTCCCTTTAGAAAAGCTCAAAATCCCAATGTATGTGGTGGCAACCGAACTGCAAGAAGGACATAAAGTGGTGTTTAATGCAGGAAATACAGGACAAGCTGTACGCGCATCCGTATCAATACCGAGTATGTTCATTCCTGCAGTAATTCAAAAGCAAGAATATGTTGATGGCGGTTTGGTGAGTCCAGTGCCTGTGGACACTGCACGCGAACTAGGCGCTGATATTATTATTGCTGTCGATATTTTGGCGAAGCCTATTCATACTGAAACCAGTAATGTATGGGGCTTGTTTAACCAAAACATTAACATTATGCAGTTTTATTTAGCCAAAGAAGAAATGAAACGCGCAGATGTTGTGATTCAGCCAGACTTACGTGAAAAGGCACATATTTTTGATGTGAAAGGCCGTGAAGCGACTATGCAGGCTGGGGTAGAAGCAGCAGACGAAAAGCTTAATGAGATTTCATTGGCTTATGCTAAACACCACTATCCGCTGAATCAAAATATTCAATATACAGTTCAGCAGTAAGGCCTAATCTATATAAGTCAACTGGGTTAATTTATTAAAAAAGAGTAGGTATATACCTGCTCTTTTTTTATAGTGCAAAAAATCATATTCAACTGAAGTTTATAGTCTGCAACTTTTTTAGTTCAAAATATTTAATAAAAGCAGAATATATTTGATTAAAGCATTGAATTGTATTTATTATTTTTGATTAATCTGTAAAAGATTATGAATAAGACAATTTATATATTTAACCTATATATTCACATATTTAAGTTTACCAGTGTATTGAAATTCTCTAGACTAAAATCCAAAGTTTAATACTTTAAATCAATAAAACTGAGTCCAGAAAAAAGAGTGCTGTATGCAAAAATTTCAAATTGGTGACCGCGTAACTTTGGCCTCTATGCCAAATTATATTTTCGTGGTGGTTCAGCTCAAGATTGATGGCTCTTATGTGATTGAGTCACCTGAAGGAAACGGATCTACATTAACCTATGACAATGTTTCAGCAGAAATGTTAAAAAGTTCTTTGGCTATAGATGCACAGTCATAAAGTATTTATTTATCTGTTTGGTGCAAGGTCGTAGGGTAAAACATACAGATTGAAACTTTAAATAGATGGCTTTAAGTCATGGTAGATGTGCCTCAACCGAATCATAAATTTCCCTGCACCCTGCATATTATTGATCTATAGTGATTTATACCTCTTGATATATATTTTCTTGAATGATGGTTGAATCACTATAAATAATAATGATGGTTTTTTGCCGATTTGAACATTTTATTTGGCTTAAAAAAGTTATAATAATCTCAATAATCTTTGTTCTATCACGAGTCTAGAGAAACGCGATGTCCCCATTAGATCAAATTGCTCCAGCATCAGATGACCAATCCGAATTAACAATGTCGGTACTAATGACGCCAGATATGGCGAATTTTTCCGGTAATGTTCATGGCGGTACAATTCTGAAGTTACTGGATCAAGTTGCATACGCTTGTGCGAGCCGTTTTTCAGGTAGTTATGTAGTGACTTTATCTGTAGATAAAGTGAATTTTAAAGAGCCGATCCATGTGGGTGAATTGGTGACTTTCTTGGCTTGCGTGAATCATGTGGGACGTACTTCCATGGAAATTGGTATCCGTGTTGAAGCTCAAAATATTCAAAAACGTACTGTGCGCCATACCAATAGTTGCTATTTCACCATGGTTGCTGTGGATGAAAATGGTAAACCTAAGCCAATTCCACAACTCAACTTAGACAATGACTGGAAACGTTGTCGCTTTGAAGCGGCTGAGCAACGTAAAATTGCACGTTTACAAGAAAACCATCATCCATCTTGTAGTATTTACAAAAAATCGATGCACAACTAAATGCAAGGTTTTTAAAAATAAAAGGTCGCTTCGGTGGCCTTTTTTATGCGCTGATGATTGTGCTGTGCGGGATTCAACAGGCATTGAAAGCGAATACAGGCCAAGAATTTTCGTACTTGGCTATGGTGTTTACTGAATCTCAATATAATCCGAGTATTCCACTAAAGTTTAAGCCAGATTGGTCGATTAGCAGTAGTACATGCAGTCAATTAAGCTTAAAATAAAACGATACGTATCGTTTCGATATTCTGAAAATATATTGTAGAAATTAGCTTGATTGCATAGCACTCATACATTGAAAGTGCGATGTGATGCATACCGGATAAGCGTGTTATGAATGATGCAGAAAAAACATCAAGACGTAAGCAATGCATACTTAAAGCAGTGAATGAAGCTTTACTCGATGTCGACTACAGTAAGCTCAGTATTGAAGATATTGCAGCACGTGCGGGTGTAGGGAAGTCGACGATTTACCGCTGGTGGAATCATAAGTCTGATTTGGTTTTTGATGCTTTCAAAGAAAATACTGAGTCAGTCTTTGATTTGGACTTTAGCCAAACAGTGCAATACAACTTAACACAACAGCTTTTGAAATTATCTATTGCACTGAATCATCAGGTCGGTCGTGCATTGTTGGTGGTGATGGCTGAGCATCGCGAAGCTGCGGGTGACTTTTTTAAGCAGTATTTATTACCCCGTCGTGAGCAAACACGAAAATTGATTCAGTTGGCTATAGCACGTCAAGAGATTTGTGCTGATTATGATTTCGAGTCGATGCTCGATATGTTGTACGGTGCAATTCATTATCAAATTATTTTTTTCAATGCCGTACCTGATCAGCCTTATATTGAAAAGATCATTCAGGTTGCACTGGCACCAATGTTATTGGCTGAGCAGGGTGGCGCATAAATGACTCAAGATATACAGGTGACACCAGAGCATTTATGGAATCGCTCTTTTATTTTGTGCCTATGCAATAACTTATTTCTGTTTATTTATTATTTCGCCACGCTCACGGTTTTGCCTATTTACATCATGCAAGATTTGGGAGGCAGTGTAAAAGAGGCGGGTTTAGCCCTCACGCTATTTTTGATTTCTTCCATTGCGATTCGGCCATTTTCAGGCTTAATTGTGCAAAAGTGGGGGAAAAAATCATCACTGCGTTATGCAGGCTTATTGTTTGTTCTTTTTACCTTTAGTTATTTGCTCATTGATAGTTTATGGAGCTTATTGCTGGTTCGTTTTTTACATGGTTTTTGGTTCAGTATTTTGACCACGGTCAATGTCCCTGTAGTGAATGACTTTATACCCGATCGCCGTAAAGGTGAGGGTATGGGCTATTTTGTGATGTCGACCAATTTAGGTGCGGTATTTGGTCCCTTACTCGCGCTCAGCATTATTCAGTTTTCTAGTTTTACGGTGTTATTTGCATTACTTACAGGTGTTACTTTTATTGGTTATGCATTTTGCTTAACGCTTAAAGTAGAAGAAAACCCGACGGTACAGACGGTGAATAGCAGTTCAGCTGAAGTAGCTGCGCAACAGCCAAGCAAAGGTATTACTTTACACGATATTGTGGAAACCAAAGTTTTACCAATTAGCTTGGTGGCCATGTTAGTGGCATTTTCATATTCGAGCATCACCAGCTTTATTACGGCATTTGCAGACAGTAAAAACCTGTTGGCCTATGCCAGTTTATTTTTCATTGTTTTTGCCGTCTCTATGATTACTGTGCGCCCTTGGGTGGGCAAGCGCTATGATCAGAAAGGACCAAGCTCAGTTATTTATCCATCGTTTATTGCCTTTTTTATTGGTCTGGTCATTGTGAGCTTTATGCAAAACCAGTGGATTTTATGGCTATCTGCGGTATTTATTGGTGTGGGATATGGATCATTGTTTCCATGCATGCAAACGATGGCCATTCAGGCTGTGTCAAAGCAACGAATGGGGCATGCAATTTCAGCATTTTTTGCTTTATTCGACATTGGATTGGCAGTAGGCTCGGTGATTATGGGCTTCCTGATTGCCAAATTTGATTATCAATTTACCTATTTATTTTGTGCTTTGATGGTGCTGTTTACCTTACTGATTTATCGTGTATCGGCAGTTCCAGCAAGTGTACAAGCTCAAACATCCAACAAGGGGTAAAATGTGGAATTGCGTCATTTACGTTATTTTGTAGCTGTGGCTGAAGAGCTCAATTTTACCAAAGCAGCACAGCGCATGTGTACAGTGCAACCTTCGTTAAGCCAGCAAATTAAAGACTTAGAGCATGAAGTAGGTGTGCAGTTATTAATACGTTCAAACCGTAAAGTGGAGCTGACGGAAGAAGGTAAGGCTTTTTTAAAAGAGGCACGTTTAAGTTTAGAACATGCAGAAAAAGCGGTGATTGATGCTCGTCAAATTGCACAGTTAAACAAAGAACAGTTAAATATTGGTTTTGTACCTGTGGCGGAAATGAAAGTTTTTCCGTATATCATGCCAAATATTCGTGCGAAGTTTCCTGAGCTTAAAATCCACTTTCATAGCTTAACCGACAGTGATCAGCTCAAGGCCTTACAGCGTGGCGAAATTGATATTGCTTTTACGCGATACCCTGCAGACTCGGCAGATATAGAAACCATTCAAGTTTTTACTGAACCGTTGGCACTTATTATGCCCAAAGACTGTAGCGCTGCGCAGCAACGACACATCAGTATTAAAACGTTTAATCAGCAAGATTTTATTGTGAGTGATGAGCACTCATCTCCTGAGTTATATCGCATTATTCAAGGTTTCTTTAAGCAATCGAAATTGGATGTCAATGTGGTTCAGTATTCGACCAATATTTTGCTGAATGTCAATTTAGTCGGCATGGGGGTGGGTTGGAGTTTAGTCCCTTCTTATGTGATCCCTTTATTGGGCGATAAAATTGTGGTGAAAAGTACGATTGAACCTTTGCCCATGATTGGGCTTTATGCGAGTTATCATAAAGAGAAACGCAATGAGGCGATTGAACTGATTTTGAAGGTGTTAAGAGAACAGTTCTATATGGATTTCTCACCGCTTTAAGCATGCAGTGATGTTTATTTTAAAGCCAGTCTCTAGACTGGCTTTTTTGTACAACGATTCTCTTAATTCAATTTATGGCGAGGCGAGAAAATTACTGTGATAGCAAAACATGGCCAGAGAACAAGTTTAGAAAATGTTTTTTCGTTCTATCCTAATGGCTAATTTTTAGGCGAAATGCACTGTATAATTTTAATTGTGCGATTCAGCAAAATTTGCAGATAACTTTGCTGTGACTGATATGCATATCTATAAAAATATAGAAGTATTCACGTCTTGAATTACTGTTATGAATTAAAAAGACTCACGAGCAGAACTCGAGCTACCTGAGATTGCTAAGAGCAATTTTTGCGAATGCATAAAAAAGGCCACGCATTAGCGTGGCCTTTTTATCTGTGATCCCCTAAAAAAGGGGATCAGCAATGCCGTGCATTATTTTGCATGCAACTTAGCGAATAATTGTTCGCTCACGGCATTCATGCTTTGTGGAATAGCCAAGGCAGCCACAAAACGGTCAGGACGTAAAATCACGATAGAGTCTGAAGTTTTACCGAACCATGTGCGAATATCTGTACCGATATCACCGATTGTAATCACACCTTCAAATTTCTTACGGTTTTCATTGCCCAATTGAACCGCTGGAATCACTTGGATAAATTTAACACCCAGTTTTTGCCATTGTTTCATATTTGCTTCTGACAGACCCCATTGAGGATCAACACCCCAAGCAATCACCGCGAAATCATTACCAATCACTTCATCTAGTAAAATGGTTTCACCATTTTCAAGTTTTACGTGTGGTTGAATAAACATTTTGCCTACAGGGCTGTCTTTACTGTTATTGGTTACCAAAGCACCGTCATTGTATTTAGGCATTGGTTTGAAACGCATTTCGAGTAAGTACTGTTTGATTGGCTTGATGTAATTTAATGCATACGCAATACCATCACGTACAAAACCTTGCCATTTTTTAGGTGGCGCAAGTACATGACCCGCCATAACAGATAGGTCGATCATCGCTTTTGCATGGTCTTTACGTTCTACTTGGTACGTGTCTAGTAATTCAGGACCTGCATTACCTTTCACAACCAATGCGACTTTCCAAGCCAAGTTGAAGGCATCACGCATACCACTGTTATAGCCTTGACCTTGCCATACTGGCATGATGTGCGCAGCATCACCCGCAAGTAAAATACGGTCTACACGGAATTTATCCGCAATACGTGCATTGTGTGTATAAACACGTTGACGAATGACTTCAATACCATCTGTATTTGGCAATACTTTAGACAATAATTTTGCAATATTTTCTGGTTTGCTTAATTCTTCTTGAGTTTCACCTGGCATTACCATGAATTCGAAACGACGGATACCGTGTGGTAATGCAGCCGATACGTATGGACGAACAGGGTCACAGCATAGATAAATATGTGGTGTCGCTAATGGGTCGTTTTCAATATCAATAACGATCCATTGGTTTGGTGCAGTTTCACCTTCAAAAGGAACACCTAAAGTACGGCGTACAATAGAGTTACCGCCATCACATGCGATAAGATATTTTGCAGTGATTACTTCTTCAGCGCCGTCTTTATTCTTCACATTTAAAGTCACACCATCCGCATTTTGGCTAAAGTGTGTTAAATGATGGGCAAAGCGAACTTCAGTGGTTTTGTATTGTTTTAAACCTTGTAGTAAAACATTATCCACTTGTGGCTGAATGAATGCATTACGACGAGAGAAACCAAATTCACGTGTTAATGGCTGAATATCAGCAAAGCAACGGCCTTTAGGCGTTAAGAAGCGCATTGCGTGATTTGGTGTAGTATGCGGTAGTACTTGGTCAACTAAGCCCAATGACTGAATGGTACGTAAAGATTCATCATCAATACCAATTGCACGTGGGTAATCAATTAGACTGTCGAGTTGCTCAACTACAGTGACTTGAACACCTTGTTTGCTCAAGTAGTTTGCAATCGTTAAGCCGACTGGGCCTGCACCCAAAATAGCGACTTCAGTAGTGTAATTTGCTTTATTGCTCATGTGCAAAGATCCAATCATTTGACATCCGTTGAGCTCTATTAAGGTCTAAGTGTTTGGTCTAAACAAGCTATGCATAAGTAGAGACTATGTATGCTATTCATGCCTTATTCAATTGGGTCTTTTTTTTAAGTATTTGATATAAAATAATATAATTAAATTTATGGTATAGATTTAGCTAATTTATCTATTCATTTTTTCTATGGTTGATAGGCATTTTTGATCAAAAAAAGCGGAATAACTGTAAAGGTTATTCCGCTTTTAAAGTTGAATAGAGTTGATGATTCAGCAGTCCCTCAACCCAATCAACTTTATGGCAATAAAACTTCTTCTGGAGTAAAAAGAATTATTGTGCTGCTGGAGCTGTTTCTGCAGAAGCTTCAGATGCTGGTGCAGATGCATCTGCTGCAGTCGTTGTTGTGTCAGTTGTTGCAGGCTGTTCTTGTGTGCTTACAACGACTTTGTCAGTTTGAGGTTGAGTTGCTTGTTCTTCTGTTGCAGCAAAAGTTGTTAATGCTGTTGCAGATAAAAGCGAAGCTAATAATACTTGAGATAATTTCATGATAGGGCATCCTTAAATTTAATTTGATCTTTCTCAAACCAATGCATCACCATTCGTTTGGATGTAGGACATGCTAAAAGTTGAATTAAGGATGATCAATGCAACTCACAAAAGTTACGTTTAGAGATTACTTTTTGTCACATATCCATACGCTTTGTAGGGGAATTGTTGATATGGCGCCTAGAAAACAATCAAATGTAAATTATTCATGTTCTGATGTGCCATGAAATGACGATTTATCTTCACAGTTGGGTTACATCAAACAGTCAAAGTGCTTGTTTTATGAGAATATTCACATAACCAAGTGTAAGATGATGTTTCGAAAAAACAGAGTTTCGACACATAATGATAAGTACGTCACATTTATTTTTTTCTTGTCTGGTGTGGCATTGAGCTGTCTCATGGTTTATTCGTTTTAGTATTCACCTTCGGTTCTGGTTGATGAGATAGGCGAGATCAAAGCTTTTCACTTGCAAGCTCAAGTCTAAGCCGTTATAAGCAGTAGGTCTTGATGCAAACCTGACTTGGGTGAAGTTTTGAAAATTATCGCAACGCCAAAAGTGATTCCTGTCCATATTATTTCTGGTTTTTTGGGCGCAGGAAAAACCACTTTACTTAAGCATGTATTGAGCCAAAAGCCCAATGGTGAAGTGTGGGCAGTGCTCATGAATGAATTTGGCCAAATTGGGGTAGATCAAGCCTTGCTTCCACAAGATCAGGGCTATGCAGTCAAAGAGCTATTAGGGGGCTGTTTGTGTTGTAGTAGCCAAATGCCTATGCAAATTGCTTTATCGCGCTTATTAAGCGAAAACAAACCAGACCGTTTATTTATAGAACCCACAGGTTTAGGCCATCCTGCACAGCTTTTGGAGCAATTGACTGAACCGCATTGGCAAAGTCATCTCAATATGCGTGCTTTGGTAACAGTGGTAGATGCCTCTCGGTTGCATGATCGTGAGTGGAGCACGCAAAATTTATATGCAGATCAATTAAAAGCAGCGCAAATCGTTGCTTTATCTCATGTTGACCAGATGACGGATGCTGACCAGCAAGCTTTGGATCTTTTAAAACAGGAATATCAACCTTACCAACAACTATGGTTGGATGCACCGCAGGGTCAAGTAGCACTTGCACAGATCGATTTAGCATACACCGCCAGTACCCGAAAAATGCAGCCTTTATTGCAACGCATACAACAGCAACCTGAATTGGCTCAACAAGTGATTAAACAATTGCCTTATCACTATGTAGAAACGAGAGCTGACTATAGTGTGGCAGGTTGGAAGCTTCCTAAAGGTTGGCATTTTCATTTTATGGACCTGCTGGACCTTTTGTGTGAACAACAAGATTGGCTGCGGATTAAAGGAATATTTGCTACGGATGAAGGCTGGAAAAGCTTTAACTTCAATCCTGCACAATTTAATTATCAGTCGGTTGAAGAAGGCATTGATAATCGAATTGAGATTATTTACCTCACCACCGAAGCGCGTGATTGGTTAGCTTTTGAAAATGCTTTAATGCAATGTCGTATTGTAGAGGCAGAGTAGTCAGCTCGTGAGTAATCGCGTGCTAAACCTGTGCCGAATCAGGGGCAATCATGAGCCTTAAGCGATGTTTAATCATCAGCAAAGCCACATTCGACGGGTGAAATCGAGTATGCTAAGCGCCAAATTTGAGGACTTAATGTATGGCGCTTAAAGCTACGATTTATAAGGCAGACTTGAACATAGCCAATATGGATGTACACCAATATGGTGACTTTCAATTGACCATGGCACTGCATCCGTCTGAAACCATTGAACGTCTTATGGTTCGTATTTTGGCCTATGCACGTTATGCCGATGAAGCTTTAGAGTTTACCAAAGATCTCTTTGAAACGGATGAACCTGCGCTATGGGAAAAAGATCTCACAGGTCAGCTGATCAAGTGGATTGAAGTCGGCTTGCCAGACGAAGACAAAGTGAAAAAAGCGTGTGCACGTTGCCAACAAGTCGCGGTTGTGGCTTATGGTAGTTCGGTGGATGAGTGGTTTAAGCGTAATAGCAAGCTAAAAACACTTAAAAACCTTGAAGTATGGCAACTTTCAACGGCAACCACAGACGCAATTCAAGCGCTTTGTGAACGTACGATGCAGTTACAGCTCAACGTGATGGATGGTGAATGGACCTTAATTGGCGATTCAGCACAAGCTGTAATTGAGTGGGAACAATTAAAATAAGCTGGGTTTTGACCCTATTGATACGGCCAACTTGTTTCCAAATAGGGCCAATCACATGAAGAAAGATGCGGTTTAGGCTTGCATCTTTCTTTTGTTTCTGGGTATACCAAAGAGAGTTAAAACAACAATAGGCCACAGCATGCCAAATGAGATTTATCATTTGCTGATTGCACTTGGTATTGGTGCAGTCATTGGCGCAGAACGCGAATATCGAAGTAAATCTGCAGGCTTAAGAACCATGATTATGGTGAGCCTCAGTGCGTGCTTATTAACTATGCTGTCGCTGAAAATTGGGGTAGAAAATCCAGATCGTTTAGCCGCTAATATTTTAACAGGCTTAGGTTTTTTGGGCGCAGGGGTGATTTTTAAAGATGACAACCGAATTTCAGGGATTACAACAGCCACCACCATTTGGATGACCGCAGCGCTCGGAATGGCTGTTGGTGCAGGTTATGTGGTGCTGAGTTTATTTGCCACTTTTGTGGTATTGGTGGTACTGGTGTTACTCATGTATGTACAAGAGTGGATAGAGCAGCGCCATCAGGCACGTAAATACCGCATTGTATGCATGTATCAGCAAGAAACCTTAGATAAATATGAAGAGCTATTTAAGCACTATGGCATGCAAGTGATTCGTAACGAACAATATAAAAGTGAACAGAAAATTGTGGGCAGATGGGTGCTCATTGGTTCTGCACAGCACCATCGGCAGTTAACCGATTATTTGTTAGATGATCGCGATATTTTAGAGTTAAGTTTTTAAAGATAGTGACGCAACATGAGGACATATTCGCGCTTTGACAATATCGCGTTGATGAGCTGTTATAATGTCCTTATCTTGTTATATCTGTAATTAGGCAAAATCATGTCAAACGAACTTGAAATTATTGATTTAAAAATTGGTGAAGGTAAAGAGGCTGTAAAAGGTGCGTTAATTACTACGCATTATACAGGCTGGTTAGAAGATGGTACTAAGTTTGACTCTTCAATTGACCGCGGTAATTATTTTGAAACTGTCATTGGGACTGGCCGTGTGATTAAAGGTTGGGATCAAGGGATTATGGGTATGAAAGTGGGCGGTAAACGTAAACTTTTGGTACCTGCGCATTTGGCTTATGGTGAGCGCAAAATGGGCAAAATTATTCCTGCGAATTCAAACTTAATTTTTGAAATTGAATTGTTTGACGTGAAAACACGTGATTAATAGCGAAAAGTGAACATCGTGATAAACAGCAATTGCTGTTTATCACTAAAATTAAAAAATATTTGTCGATTCAGTAATTTAAACGTACATTAAGTTTGATGTGCAAAATATCTAAATAAATTGGATGCTCAAACTAGTGTCGATAGCTGTAAAATTTCTGTGCAAATTAAAAACCTGGTTATTTTTAGGTTGGTTGCTGGCGTGTCTATCGACTGTGGCGTTTGCACAGTATGAACCAGAGCCTGAGTCTTATTATTCAAAGCATCAGGTCCACACGCTTAATTTTAATACTGACAATACCATTGCCTTAGGTGGTGACTGGTTATTTTATCCAAATCATTTATTACGTGACCCCAATACCGTACTGAGGGCAGAACCTATAACGCTTCCTAGTGCCTTGGAAAAAGGCTTAGGTTCTAACCGTGGTTATGGCACTTATATTGCGCATTTTCGCTTACCTCAACATGCTGTAGGGCGCCGTGTTGCGATTAAAATTCCTCATCAATATGGCGCTTATAAGGTTTTTTTAAATGGCGACTTGCTGGTTCGTGCAGGTGAAGTGAATGCAGATTTGGCTAAAATTGAAGTTGAAAAAGCGCCTAAAATTGCATATTTCGTAGCGAATGATGCGTATTTTACGCTCAGTATTCAGGTCGCTAATACATCTGAATTACATGGGGGCTTAGAAAATCCACTGCGAATTGGCTTAGCCCGCAATATTAATCGGCAGTTTCAACAACAACAAATGAGTATAGCGGCTGTATGTGGTGCAGTGCTCGGTGTGAGTTTATTTACATTATTATTTTCATTGTTTCGTGGCCCAATGGTACGTGAAAGCCAAAAAGAGTTTGTTTTCGGTCTGTTTATTTTATTTTTGGCCTTACATAATCTTTTTACAGCGCCGTATGCTTATACCGCTTTTACCACAATAGATTGGAAACTAGGGGCACGCCTAGAATATTTATTTAGCTACATCGCGATTTTATTTTTTCTCAGCTATATCTATATGCTGAAGCGTAAATATTTACACCGTTATATTTATGGAATGTCAGTTGTTCTTCTCAGTATAAATATGGGCGCGGTATGTGTACTTGAGCCAGAGCAATTTAATCAGCTTGGTATGTATTGTGCGATTTTTTGTTTGCCGGTAATTATTAATCTTATCTATGGATTTTCACAGACGCTGAAGTTTAAAGAGAGCTATTCTGTGTGGAATCTGTGGGCTGTTATTTTCTTATGTAGTGCATTTTTAAATGACTTCTTGCTCATGGCCAATGTGATTGATTCGGTGTACTTATCTTTTGTGGCGACCAGTTTGTATGCTTTATTAATTATGTTTCAGCAATCGAGAAATTATGCGTTTTATACTTATCACACAGAGCAATTAAATACCCGCTTACTTGAGCTAAATAGTTCACTCGACCAAAAAGTGAAAAGTCGTACTGAAGAGTTGCATAACTTAAATGCAAAGCTAGAATTACAAGTGAAAACTGATGCATTAACAGGTGCTTTTAACCGCTATGCGTTAAATCATGAGATACAACAGCTATTTGATCAAACGCCAACTTATTCAGACAAAACCCTGATTTTTGCCATGTTAGATGTCGATTATTTCAAAAATTATAATGACTATTATGGGCATCTTAAGGGTGATGTGATTTTACAGAGCCTTGTGAAAGTTCTGAAGCAAAGTTTGCCTGAAACAGCATTTTTGGCACGTTACGGTGGTGAAGAGTTTGCAATTGTGATGCATAACGTGCCAATTCCCGTGGCAGAGCAATATTTACTCCAAGTTTTGGATGCAGTCCGTCAGCAACAATTTGAACACCTTAACCGTAGTGATGGCAAAGACTATGTCACATTAAGCATAGGGGTGGCGTATAAAAACCGTGAGCACCCTTATGCAAATATTCATGAGTTAATGAAAGCCGCTGATGTTCAATTGTATGCTGCAAAACAAGCAGGGCGAGACCAACTGAAGGTGAGTCCACATCAAGCTTGAGTCTAATGTAAAAGATTTATAGTGGGCTTACTTGTTTGACCAATAACATAGAATCACTATTGGAAGGCTGAGTGCGTTCGAAGCCATATTTTTGGTAAAACGGCAATGCGGTCTGTGTACTTTCTAAGGTCAATTGAGAAATATTTTTAGTGTGGCAAGTTTCAAATAATTTGAGTAACAGGGCTTCGCCAAAGCCACGAAGTTGCATCTCAGGGGCAACATAATTCAGTAGAATGTTTCCTTGATCATTCACCATAATAACGCCCGCAATGCGGTACTCATCTACATAGACCCAGCTGTCGTTATAGAGCATCCATAAGGTTAAATTTGCTTGATTCATTTCTTCAAGTAGAATCTGAATGCTACTTTCATCACGTTGATGATCGTCTATACAGGTGCGAATACTTTCGTGAATAATTTTTAATATATGCGGTATATCTTCAATCCTTGCTTCGCGTATCATATTTTTTTCTAATTGATCAATCTGAAAATATTTTTAATTTCACAAGAAAAGGGTTAAACATAAAAGCCAAGAACTGTTGCATTGTGATGCGTTTCTGAAGCATTTGTGCCTGAGTTTTATGTTTTATGACAGTTGTGTTGCGCTTTTAAGGTGACTTTGTTTTGAATATGTGACTTCACAGCGTGTGAATATGGCTGGATGGTTGGTATTTGCGTGCGCCATCTAGAAGAATAATAATGAGATGAGTGCGTAGCTCTACAGGTGAAAAATAATGCTCAATTTTTTATTGTGGATTTGTGTTCTTATTGTCCTGAGTGTGCTTTGGATGGTGATAAAGAAAATTGTGAAAAAGCAACGCTATGTCGAGCGTTTAAAGCGCTATCAAGCACCAGAAAAACTAGCCAATATTAGCGCACAAAGCGCGGGACAAAACGACAGCATTACGCATGTGGTGGATGAATATGAGCAACAATTGTTTGATGATGTTGCCAGCATGTTTTGTGAACAGCACTATGAAGTGAGCACTCTAGATGAAGCTAAAGCATTACAGGCCGAGATTCTGCGCAAAATGCCTGTGACCTGTAAAACCCAAATTCGTGCCTTAGATCTAGATGAATACTCGATTTACTGGAATTTTTACGAGCAGTCCTTGGAATATTATATGGGGCGCTATGGTGTGTTTTATGCGCATGTAGACCGTTTGGGAACAGAGCACAAAAGAGAAATTACCAAAGCTCCCATAGAATGATCTCAAGTTCGGCTAAAGATCATCTTTCATGTCATGTACTCAGTGCTACGTACAAAGGCCTTTGAAACGAGTTCGGCATGCTCACGTCATTAAGCTGATTTTTGCACAGATAGATCTTGAGTAAATGTATTGAGCATATCGTCCCATAGCTTTTCTGCACCTTGGCGGAAATAGCCCATGTGACCAATGGCTTTTAAGCCTAAATCTTTGGCTTGCACATCGATATAATGTAATGGTGCCTGACGATAGTGTTGCATAAAGGCTTGTCGTGATGCTGGTAAGGCCCAGTCATCATCTAAGGCTGCCACTGCATAAATTGGGGTTTTCACTTGAGCATATTGTGCATGCAAATGTTGTTGCTGTGGATCTGCAAAAAAGTAATTCGGGTGTTTGCACCACTGACGCCATTGACGATAAACATCCAATGGTAAATCAGCGCCCATATTAAATTTACTCCATGGCAAATAACCATGTGTAGCTACAAAGGGTGGGAAAATAATATTCCAAATTACTTGCACCTGTACTTTGGTTTTGAAAGGCATATAACCATGCCAGCCGGCGCCTGTGCCAAAGCAGTACATCATTCTTACTAGATCATGATTGCGGGTGAGTCCAAGTGCTTGTCCACCATAAGAGTGTCCAACCATATAAATGGGTAAGTCCGACTGTGCCAAATAATCGATTGCAGCAGTTAAGTCATGTTGGCCCCAATCTAAATAAGACATACGAAAGTTTTGTAATTGTGCAGGTGCGGATTGCGCAATCCCACGGTAATCAAAGGTGAGTACTTGAAAGCCCTGTGTTGTGGCATGGGTTGCAAAGCGTCGATAAAAACCTTGAGGTACACCTGTCGCACTCGCCACGACAATACTGGCCTTGGGCTGTTTACATGTATATAAATGTGCAGCAATACTGTAGCCATCTGCTGTACTGATATAAATAGGTTTTACCGCTTCATTGGTCTGAGTGTGCTGGGTCATAAAAGGCTCTTATCGTTTTATGTTTTTAAATGGTCATATAGGCTTTTCAAGTTCTATTTTTGTACTCGTGTGCTCGAATTGTCAAATGATGGTTGTATACGTACGCGTTCAGAAAGCACATGAGCAGAAAGAGGCGTGCATAACAGAAAGAGGATTGCAGTTATTGTATTTTTTTCCATAATAGCGCTTTTAAAATAAAGTAGGCGACAGGCATGTCGGAGCTCGAAATTATTGCGGTACTGGTGAGTTGTATTGCGGTTGCACTTACGGTATGTCGCCACATGTTGTGCTGGCCGTTTAATTTATTGGCTTATGTGCTTTATGCTTTTATTTTCTTTGATTATAAATTGTATGGTGAAACCATTCTGCAAATCTTATTTATGGGATTGGCAGTGTATGGCTTTTTACAGTGGAAGCAAGGTCAAGCCACAGATCATGAAATTCGTATTGAGCCTTTGCCACAGGGTCAGCTCTGGTTACAAGTTGCAGTGACTGCATTGTTTGGGGTGCTGTTTGGGGCTGGCTTAAAATTCCTCACCGATGCGGCCGTGCCGTGGCTGGATGCGCAATTGGCAGCCTTTAGTTTGTTGGCAACTTATTGGACCAGTCGAAAATATATTGCCACTTGGGTACTTTGGGTAGTGGTAGACATTATTTATGTCGGCATGTTTATTTATAAAGATTTACTGTTAACAGCGGGTTTATATGCCGTTTTTGTGCTGTTGGCGGCCTATGGTTGGTATACATGGTTGCAGGCGAAACACAAACAACAGAGCATGCCGAGTGGATAAAATGACATGGTAGAGAAAGAACATGTTAATTGATTTCAAGCTTGAGCAACAAAAGCAGTTTGATGCCGTGGCCGAGCAAATTTATCAAACACCTGAGCAATTTCTAAATTTTGCGCAGCTTAGCGACGCTTATGCAATACCGTGGTTGCAGGACTTTCCTAAAGCCACACAAATGATTGTATCTGGTTTAGATGATGGTGCAGAGCATTACTGTATGAAGCTTCAATATTTAGCACAATATATGCAGATTGATTATGCCACCCAGATCAGTGTGTTGTGGTGTGGTCGATTTGGGCATAAGCATGCGCTAAAGTTGGTATGAACTAGGCTCTAGGCGATTTAGCGGTATCAACTTTTATTGTATGTTGCAGTATTGGCATATTTAGGTGGTTGGCTCAAATGATGGTTAAGTTTGCAACGATAGGCCAGTTTGCCGATAAAATGTAGATCTATAGTCAATGTAAAGACTCGATTTAAATTATTTAATAGTATGAGTTATTCAATAGCATAAGCTATAAATCAAACTGTAATGCTACAGTGATGAATACAACAATAAAACGAAATATAAAAAGGGTATAACATGGCGCATCAATTTACTGTGCAAGCTTCAATTCAAGGCATTTCATTACAAGATTTTAAACGTTTAGCTGCTCGAACAGAACTACACGAAGCTGTGTGTAAGCGCATTCCAGGGGAGCAACTTGAAATTATTGAATCAGAAAAAATGGGCGATATTTATACGCTGAAGCGTGCTTATAACTTAGATGTAAAAATTCCTGACACTGCGAAAAAATTTTTGAAAGATGCATTTCGTTTACATCGCACGGATGTGAGTAATTTAGAGGCCATGACCTCAGAAGTGATTTTAAAGCCAAATCTTCCACTTAAGGCCAACTGCCAACGCCGTGTGACTGGCGATGACACTCATGTGGTATTTCATTTAGATTGGAATGTGAATATTAAAGTACCACTCATTGGTGGGATGTTAGAACGTCATGCTGAAAGCGAAATCCGTCGTTTTAGCCAAGTCGAAATTGAAATTATTGAAGACGAATTACGCAAGCATTTATAAATAAAGCTTAAGCGCTAGACCTGATTAATCGTGCATGTCTTATAATGTAAAAGCTTGGTCAGAATGCACGTGTTAAGCATCATGCATATATAAAAAAGAGCAGTTTAACTGCTCTTTTTGAGTTTCAAGGATGAGGTGTTTTAAGTGTTGCCCAGCCTTTTTTTAGCACATACTTTGTTAATAATCATTGTTTAACGATTTAATTTAACTCGCGCCATTAGCTCGGCCGAAAGTTGGCTTTCTCAAATTTTGCGCGATACAGCATGGCTGTGAAGAATGCCACCATGCATACCACCCAAACATAGTACAAAGCACCAATTGGGCTAAACGCGCTTAACCACTGTACCAATGGCAAAGTAATGCCTCCAGCAATGGCATAGGCCAAGTTGTATGAAAATGAAATGCCTGTAAAACGAATTTGTGCAGGGAACATTTTCACCATGCTATAAGACACCATTCCGACAGTACCTGAGCTAAAGCCCAAAAGCATATACAACACAAACACAGTCGATGGAGCAACATGACCTAAGCTGTTGTAAAACACAGTAGCCAGTACAGTGACGAGTAAAGAACCAAATAGCATGACTTTGCCCGCACCTAAGCGATCTGCCAATAAGCCTGCAACAATACAACCTGCCATTTGCATAATAATGGCCGCACTTTGCATTTTAAACGCATCGGCACGTTCAAAGCCAAAGCCTGTGCTGAGTAAGTTGGGCATGGCCAAAATCAGGACCACGACACAGCCTGTTAAGAACCATGTAAACAACATACCAATTACGACAGCTGTTTTATGCTTTGCCAGCACCTGTTTAACAGGCAGTTCTTTTGCCAGTGCTTTTTTCTCTTGCATGGCTTTAAATACAGGAGTTTCTTTGAGGTAACTACGTAAATACAGCGCTACAAAACCAAAAATACCGCCAACAATAAAGGGAATACGCCATGCCCAGTCGTGAATTTCAGCTTCAGAAAATTTGAGCGAAATAAACAGTGACATTAAAGCACCTAACAAAATGCCTAAGGATAAACCCGCAGTCAGCAGGCCATTGGCAATCCCAATTTTCTTTTCAGGTACATGTTCAGAAACAAAGGTCCAAGCTGCTGGAATTTCACCGCCAATTGCAATGCCTTGAACCATACGCATAAGTAAGAGTAATAAGGGCGCTGCATAACCAATGCTTTCGAAGGTTGGCATGACACCAATGAGTAAGGTAGGCAAAGCCATGAGTAAAATAGACAAGCTAAATAGGCGTTTACGGCCCACTAAGTCACCAAAATGCGCCATGACCACGCCACCCAGTGGGCGGAAGAAGTAACCTGCTGCAAAAATGCCATAAGTATTGAGCATGGCCCAAAATGGGCTGAGTGTACTTGGGAAAAATAATTCAGAAATAATTTTGGCGTAAAAAACATAAATCACGAAGTCATAGAACTCAAGCGCACCACCTAATGAGGAGAGGCCGAGTGTTCGTTTGTCTTCACGAGTTAGGCGTGGATGAGCTTCCATGCGAAAATCCAAGGTAAAACAAGTCAGTATCTTTGGATTGTAGATAAGGGATATTTGCTTGAATAATCAAACTTTATTGGTGGTTTAATAACTTTTAATTATATAATTTTGTATTACTTATCATGTAAATATTTAAAAAAATAGTATGCTTTAGATGAAGTTTATAGACGAATAAATTTAGGAATCACACAAAGAATAAGGCCAAGCGCCAACATGATGCTGATGTTTTCAATAAAATAAGGGTAAATAATTAAAGCAATACCGCAGATCAAGGGCACCGATTTTTGTTGTTTTTTACCATATAAAAAATAGCCGAAGCCTATGGAGCTAAACAGCACACCCAATAAAAGTATAGTCGCGTTCACGCTAACTTCCTCCCTGTAAAATTACATATATAGCAACAGGAACTGAAAATTAACTTAAGTGCATGTGTATCAGTATTTTATATCTTGGTGACTCAATTGCGAGATTAAATTGATTAAGATGAGCGCGTCTCTGAGGACTCAGTGCTTTTGGCGAAACGGCCATACACAATACGCACCAACAAAATACAGAAGATGACTGCGCCAATAATGACAATTTTATGTTGATGGGGCAGAAGCATGTGCCAAAAAATATGAAGCCAATGACTGACCTGTAAACCGACACTCACCACCACAAAGGCCCAGATAAAACTGGCAATCAAATTGATCACCAAATAGCGCAGTGCTGGATAATGCATAATGCCAAAGCTCATGGGGATGATGGTTCTTAAGCCCCATAAAAAACGCATGATTAAAATGGCAACTGTGGGATAACGCGCAATAATTTGGCTGGCACTTTCAAATTTTTGATTGAGCCGTGGGCGAGTTTGAATAAAGCCGTAGCCATATTTTGCACCAATGAAATAATACAGTTGATCGCCTAAAAAGCCACCAATCATGGCAATTCCCACCAGAGGCCAAAAAGATAAAATGTGTTGATGTACTGCATAAGCACCGAGCATTAATACGGTTTCGCCTTCAAAAAATGCACCGACAAATACAGCTAAATAGCCGTAATGTTGCAATAAGGCAGACCAGTCAAACATAATAATTTACTTAATCTCAATCCAAAGCAGGTTTATTCTCTCTTACGAGGCTTAAGCCATAATGAAAAAGCATCAAATAATTTATATTAAATAAAATACCTGACAAATGGACCTTTAATATTTGGAGTAACTTGTATGAATACGGTATTAACTGTCGCACAACAAGGTGAGGCTATTCTAAATTTAGTGGCTGTTGCAGTGAGTGAAGCTGAGTTTAATTGTCCGTGGTTAACTGTGCTAACGCAGGCGATGCATGCAACCATGCTGGACCGCAATGGTGTCGGTATTGCGGCACCACAAGTGTATATTTCTAAGCGAATTATTATCGTGGCTTCACGTCCTAATGTGCGTTATCCCGATGCACCTGAAATGGATGCAATTGTGATGATTAACCCTGAAATTGTGTTCAGTCTGAACAGACCTTAGATGGTGAAGAAGGCTGTCTGAGTGTGCCAGACAGGCGTGGTCAAGTTGCACGAGCTGCCCAAATTCGTGTGCGTTATCGAAGCGTACAAGGCGAGCAGATCGAAACAGAGTTTTCAGGCTTTCCTGCACGTATAGTACAACACGAGGTAGATCACCTAAATGGCGTGCTCTTTGTTGAACGTTTAACAGATTAAAATAATGTTCGGCATTATTTAGCCCCTTGCCTAAACTGCTGTGGTGTTTGTCCCAAATGCCGTTTAAACATGGCACTAAAAGCACTGGGGTTACTGTAGCCAAGTGTCCTAGAGATTTGTGCCACAGATTCGCCGATTGAAATTTTACTTAGCGCATGCGCGATATGCATTTGCTGAATCCAAGCCCGATAAGAAAGCCCCGTTTCTTTTTGGAACATACGCATGAGGGTACGCGCACTTGTGCCAATATCATCGGCCCATGTGCTTAAATCCTTCAGTTGGTCGGGTGTATCTAACATGGTTTTACATATTTGTAGCAGGCGTTTGTCTTGTGGCCAAGGAATCTGAATAGGCAACAGATTTGCTTTATGAATTTCATCGAAGATTAAAATTTGCAACGAGCGTGATAACTCATCTGCACTCAGCACTTCAGATGGTGGCATACTTTCGAGCGCATTTAAGCGAATCAGTAGTTCATGCAGTAGTTTGCTTACACGAATAATAAAACAATTTTGGCCCATCAGGTCCGCGGCTGCTGTATCGACCAGCGCCGTATTCATTTTGACATGACTAAGTGAAATGACACTGTGCTCGATCCCAGCAGGAATCCACAGCGCACACATAGGCGGTACAATCCAAACATGGTTGGGCGTATACACTTGAATCATGCCACTAGATGCATAGAGAAATTGTGCCCGCGAATGATGATGTGGTGGCGTAATCTCCCGATAGCTATGCTCAGAAGATAAGCCAATGACCAGTTCCGACATTTCAGTTTCAATCAGCAAGCTATGCATGCAGGCCTCATTTTTGTCACTTATACAATGATTATTGGAAGATAATGCTATGAGTGACAATTTACAATCAAAAATCGATCAATACAGACATGGAGTGAACGGGCAATGAACGCTTCAATACCCGTGAAGAATGATGCTGACGTAGCAAGTACGCAGCCACAAGGTATGGTGATTAAAATTGTGGGTGCAGTTGCGGTAGCGCATCTGCTAAATGATTTAATACAAGCGGTTTTACCTGCTATTTACCCGATGCTGAAAGTCAACTTTTCACTGAGTTTTGCAGAAGTCGGTCTGATTTCACTGGTCTATCAACTGACAGCTTCATTATTGCAACCATGGATTGGCCTCTATACCGATAAGCATCCTAAGCCTTATTTGCTCCCAATGGGCATGGTTGTTACGTTCAGTGGTATTGTGCTATTGGCTTTTTCCCCAAGTTTTACCGTACTGCTGATCGCTTCTGCCCTCATTGGGGTAGGGTCATCGACTTTTCATCCTGAAGCATCGCGGGTGGCGCGTATGGCATCAGGTGGTCGTTTTGGCACAGCCCAATCTACATTTCAGGTTGGTGGGAACACAGGTTCTGCTATTGGCCCACTATTGGCCGCGTTGATTATCGTCCCTTTTGGACAGCATGCAGTCGCATGGCTGGTGGTCTTTGCTTTGTTGGCCATTTGGGTACTGTTTGCTGTGAGTCGCTGGAATATTAAACATAGCCTTAGCCAAGCCACATCAAAAGCACAGCAGGTACAAAGCAAGCTACAAGGCAGACAGCTGTTTATTGCATTAGCAACTATTTGCGTGCTGATGTTTGCCAAATTTACCTATATCGCCAGCATCAGCAACTATTTCACCTTTTATCTAATGCATAAATTTGGCTTAAGTTTGCAAAATGCCCAGCTACATTTATTTGCTTTTTTGGCAGCCGTTGCCTTGGGCACATTTGCTGGCGGGCCGATTGGCGATAAAATTGGCCGTAAAGCCGTAATTTGGGTGTCTTTTATTGGCATGGCGCCTTTTGCACTCATCATGCCCTATGCAAATTTATTTTGGACGACCGTGCTGTCTATTATCGTGGGTTTAGTGATGTCATCGGCTTTCGCTGCTATGGTGGTCTATGCGCAAGAAGCCGTACCTGGTCGCGTAGGCATGATTGCAGGATTAATGTTTGGCTTAATGTTTGGTGTAAGTGGTATTGCTGCTGCGGGTTTGGGTTATTTGGCAGATATGAATGGCATTGAATGGGTGTTTGGTGTTTGTTCATTGTTGCCTTTACTGGGTTTAGCAACATTCTTTTTGCCAAAGACGCAGATTAAGCCTGTAGGCTAATCATCGCGCTGTCTGATAGGATCAATCAGGTGGCGCTTTTTATTAGGTCAATGCTGGGTTTGAATTGAAGATTGCTAGGAGAATATGCTCATGAGCGATTCGCAAGCAGAGATTGCATTTTCACTGGCTGATGAACAGCTGAAATTTGAAGTAGACGGGCAAATAATTGAAATTTCAAAAGGTCTGAATTTTATCATTGCGCAAAGTGTGCGTTTTGGCGGTATCGATGCTTTGGCGATTGAAAATATGATCTATGTGATTGAAGAACTACTGGAACAGCTGAAGCTGGATTTTCGCAAACAGCGGAAGTCACAAACTGCTGATGAATCTATGCGACAAATCAGCACGCTGTTTTTTAATGATGCAAAGCACATAGACCGAAATATGCTGGAACATGCATTTAATGAGTGGGTGGAGCGACTAGAATATTATACGAACAAAGTAGGGCATGATTTTAAGCTATGGGCTTACTTTGTAATGATTCGAGAAATGATGCATCATTTGAATGTATTCACAATAAATTTGAATAATTAATTGATATTCAAAGTAAAAGTGGTGGACTATTTAACATTTTTGATTATAATTTTTCTAATTAATCAACTAATTACGATTTAGAGAATAATCACTGTGGCTGAACTGATTCCCCCAAGTATTCAACAATTAAGATCAGCCAGTAGCGGTGAAAGAAAAGTCTATCAGTTATTGGAGCATGTTTTTAAGGATGAAAATGCCATTATTTGGCATGAACCGAAAGCACTCAACCGTTATACGGATTTTATTGTTTGGTTACCAAAGCACGGCTTATTGGTGATAGAAGTTAAAGACTGGTCTAAAGACAGATTTGAAACCTTAAACCCAGAAACATTTACGGGACGTTTTTATAATAAGAATAATGCCAAAAGTGTTTCCGTACAAAACCCAGAAATGCAGGTGCGTAAATGCATGCTGAATATTCTGAATCAATTTAAAAAGACCGCAATATTTTTACAGCAAAATGGGCCTTATCAAGGCAATGTTAAATTTCCAATCACAAGCTGTGTTATTTACACCGAGCTGAAACAGCAAGAAGCCAATGAAATTGGCTTGAGTTTGCCTGCAATTAGCTCCGAACATAAAACCATTTATAAAGATGATTTACGCTTAGTTGCAGAGAATAAAACTTTCAAACAAAAACTGATTCATGCTTTTAAAGAAGTTGCCTTCCCATTTGAAGCCCTAGCTTATGCTGAGGAAAAATTTTTACGCTATATGATTTTCCCTGAAATTCGTGTCAATGAATTTAAGCAAGATGAATTATTTGCCGTAGAGCCACAAGACGTAAAAGCACTCGATTTATCACAAGAATCTATTGCCAAAAATATTGGCGATGGTCATCGCATTTTAAAAGGTGTGGCAGGTAGCGGTAAAACACTGGTTTTAGCTTGTCGCGCAAAATATTTAAAGACGATTTATCCAGACTATAAAATTTTAGTGGTGTGTTATAACAATTCACTTTGCAATCATCTCAGCCAAATGTTTGGTGATGATTTTAATGACAAAATCGAAGTACTGAACTTCCATAGTGTGGTAAAGAAAATTACCAGTGCAAATCTGTCGATGCTGAAAAATGAGAAACAGACTGACTATAACAGTCGTGTCGGTCAAATTTTATTGGATTATCTTGAGGAAAGCGGGTTATCTGAAACCGAACAATATGATGCCATTTTGATTGATGAAGGGCAGGACTTTGCACAAGAGTGGATTATTGGCCTGTCAAAATTAGTCAAAGCAGAAAGCAATAACATTTTGTTTTGTTATGACCCTGCGCAAAATATTTTTAACCGTAAAAAGCCCAGCTGGCGTTCAGTGGGCTTACAGGTACAAGGCAAAAAACCTGTTGAACTGTATAAATGCTACCGTAATACCAAAGAAATTTTAGATATTGCCAAAGCATTTTTAAATCCAAAGCAGTTCGAGAGCTTACAGAATAGTGATGAATATGACCGTGTTTTAGACCCCGATACAGGGGAGTGTAAAACGGGTGAATATCCAAGTATTTATCATGAAAATGATGTGCGCCATTTGGCTGATTTAATTGCCCGTAAAATTCGACAATTGCTGAAGTCGGATATCGCGCCGAGAGATATTGCAGTGTTACAGGCGAAATCGACTGCATACGATATTTTTGTGCATGAGCTGAAAACCAAACTGGAAAGTTATGTTCCAGATGCTGAGGCTGAATTGATTTTCAACAGTGCAGAAAAGAAAGCACTCGATTTGAATAAAAATACCATCAAAATTATGAATGTAGAATCTTCTAAGGGTTTAGAGTTTCCGCATGTATTTTTTGTTGGGTTGGACCACATGCCACGACTGGGAGAGAATCGAGATTTAGATTCTGAGCGTAAGCTGGCGTATGTGGGCATGACTCGTGCGCAGAATAAGTTATTTATTTTAGGATGTGAAAATAAAGGCTTTCTTGCTGATATAAAAGCAATTTATGAGCAAACAGCAGTACCCCAAGAACCAGAAGAAAGTTCCGTGCAGGTCAGCATTGAAAAAGCGGTAGATGAAGCAGAAAGTGCTGAGCCAGAAACCGAAACAGACTCAATGATTGGCCAAAAATGGACAGAAGATGAAGAAGTTCGCCTGATTGATGCTTTTATGGATGAAAAGCTACCAATTAAGGAGATTGCACTGCGCCATAACCGTAAAATTGGCGGGATTCGTGCAAGACTGCGTAAACTACGTTTGATTGATTAAGCGGTTGAAGATCATGACTCGCATTGCTGAAATATAATGATATTTCAAACCATAAAAAGCCCTAAAAACTGCAAAGTAATTAGGGCTTTTTTAGATTCAAACCATTATTTCAAATGTTCAGCAATATCTGTAAAGATTACACCTAAACCATGTGCGCCAGCATCTGGATAGCCAAGACTGCGATCGCCCACAGTTCCTGCACGTCCCATACGCGCTACAATTTCTTTAGTCTTTTCGGCGCCTTGAACAGCCGCTTTTGCACCTAATGTAAAGTTTTCTTTAAACGATTTATCGGTATGGGCAGACCATGAATCTGCACATGGCACTAAGGCGTCAATGAGGGTTTTATCACCGACCACTGCGCCACGCCCAAATGAACGTTCGCCAGTTACTTGAATGCCTTTAACCGCAGCTTGTAGCATGTCTGCAAAATCTGCGGTACTTAACGTGGTTTTACCTTTAATAGCTTTGCTTGCAGCACGGAATGCTGAACCCCAAATTGGGCCAGACGCGCCACCACAATGTTCCATAATAATCATTGAGCAGTTGAGTAGGAATTCATCCATGCGGTCGGCTTGTACCAGCTGATGCCATTCACGTTTTAGCTGTTTAAAGCCTTTAGCTACGCTCATGCCGAAATCGCCGTCACCTGCATGTGCGTCTAATTCACAAAATGGCACTTCATTTTTAATGATACATGCACTCATAACATCCACTACATAGCGCATATTTTCAATAGTGAACTGCTCATTAGAAATTTTGGCATGCTCTGGATGCGTTTCTACATCTGTATTGATACTGCGTTCAGCAGTTTCATTTTGGTTAGAAAACTCAAGCGGAAGCGCAGGAGAGCCATCCATTTTAAATGCAGGTGTGCTGGCTTCGGCATCTAAATAGGTTTTTAGCTCATCATCTAGTGCAAGAAGCGATACAGACGCACCGTTCATGTCGATGCTGGTCATGTAGTTACCAACGAAAGTGCGGTAAATTTTAATGCCTTTATTGGCAAGATGTTGGCAGACATCATGGTTAAATACATACAGCTCTTGTAATGGTGTAGTGCCAAAACCATTTACCAGTACCGCTACCTCTTTTAGGTCTGGGCGGTCAAGGAACAGGTCATCCACAATACGCTGTGCTAATTTTTTAGATGGCAGGATTTTTTCGCGGCGAATACCTGGTTCACCGTGAATGCCAACGCCGTATTCCATTTCGTCATCGGCCAATGTAAATGTTGGTGTACCTTTGGCTGGAACGGTGCAAGAGGTATATGCAAAGCCAAGACTGGTCACGCTGTCGGCAGCTTTTTGTGCTAATTCTTTTACACGTGAAAGTTCATAACCTTGAGCTGCTGCAGCGCCCGCAATTTTATGCACAAATACTGTGCCAGCCACACCACGACGACCCACAGTATATAGGCTGTCTTTGACGGCAATGTCATCTGCCACTTTCACATAATCAACTTTAATACCATCATCAGTTGCCAGTGCTGCACCATTTTGGAAATTCATCATATCGCCAGAATAGTTTTTGATGATCATCAACACGCCTTTGTCTGTTGCGACGTGCTGCAGTGCTTTGTAGATTTGAATTTGTGAAGGTGATGCAAATACGTCACCACATACGGCAGCATCGAGCATACCTGTACCAACAAAGCCTGCATGTGCAGGTTCGTGACCGCTACCACCGCCACTGATCAATGCCACGTTGTGGTGTTTTTCTTTACGTGAAATGATTTTGTGTGACTCAGTAAATGCAAGTTCAGGATGCGCAAGAACAAAGCCTTTGCACATTTCAACAACCAGATTTTCAGGGTTGTTTATGAGTTTTTTCATGGATGTACCAATCTATATTTATAGGGGAGAATGTAAAAAGTTTATTATTATCGAAAAACATCATGTTTGCTGACATAAAAGTGTAAAAACGCAATTTTTTGATTAAAGGTTGTGTTCTTTAATTGAATGGCCTTCTAAAAATGAAGATTACTCATTTGCGATAGGGAAAAATTGCAACGTTAAAAGGGGCTTAAATAATTTGTTAAAAAGAGGCCTAAAGTTTTGCAGATCAACATGGCTAATGGTGCTATAAAGAAAAGCAATCCTTAAATTTAAACAAAAGGATATCAGTTGGAACAGCCATTAAATTTTTTGATTTATAAATATATATGGGCACAATGCTAAGAATAAAAAATAAAATAATTGAATATTTTAAGTCTTTGAAATTTCATTTATTTGAGACAGAAGATGTATTCATTTACTGGCCAGACTTTAATAAGGGCATACTTTTACTTGTATTTGCGCTGCTGATCTTGCTTGGGCATTTGAGTTGGTATGTGGTGAATTACGAGTCTGCAAACCAAATTGAGGGTGTAAATAATTCTGTGTAAATACAGTTTTAAAAATACTTGGTTACACGCTCTTCAAACATGATACTAAAGCGGTTCATAGCAGATTTCCAATTTTGGATAGGCATTGTCCATTTTTTGCT
>NZ_JACAXE010000013.1:0-101149 GCF_013391565.1 Acinetobacter sp. SwsAc6 | reverse complement strand
CAAGCAAAAAATGGACAATGCCTATCCAAAATTGGAAATCTGCTATGAACCGCTTTAGTATCATGTTTGAAGAGCGTGTAACCAAGTATTTTTAAAACTGTATTTACACAGAATTATTTACACCCTCAACCAATCTTGGTGCTGGTATTAACCCGTGCGTGATCATTCATCACAATAGCTACCATTCTTATTGCAGACGAGATAATTTAGTGGAAGAAGTACGCTTTATAGCAAGGCAGTTATTTGGCAAGCCTTTAGACCACACTAGATTAGATAAACTCAGGTTAGATCGTGGTATCTGGCATAGCATTGATGATAATTTATTACGCATTAAGATCTACGAAAACGGTAACTGTCATATCTTGTTTAATCAATGCGTAGTTGATCGCATTAACCAGGTATTAAACCTGTTATATCCGAATCAAATTGGCATAGATCCAAATGTAAAACACAAATGCCGTGCGTATGATGAACCCATTTTATAAAGCTCATTAAAAAACCATCAATTGTTATTGTGGTTTTTTTTTAGATATATACGGTACTAATTTTGCGATCGTGCCACTGGTGAACATACACTGACCATATCACTATGGATACTTGGGATAAATCATATCCCTTAAAGGCAGATTTAAATTTAGACTCCATTTTTCGGAGCTGCATTCTCTTATCACGAGATGGCTCTAATTCAATATCCCCAATGAATTGAGAATTGCAATAAGATCTTGTTCAGGTGTATCAGCAAGCACCGTCACGTTATAGCCACCGCTAAACTGGTGTAATTCAGCACAGTACTCAACATCAGACGCCGTGAGTACCAATTCAACATCAAAATATTGAATCACTTTAAGCACCTGGTACTTTGCTTTAAAGAATCCGTTGTTTTCAGCTAACTTCATCGCTTCAGCAATGGTGATGTTTTCAAGCACAAGACGGTCTTGAGCTGGTTCATCTTCATATGTTTTAAAACTTAACAATTTAATTAAACTTAATTAATTAACTAATTGCTCGTTAAATTATTCTTAATGCATTACGGCGATACGGCTAATAGAAAAATCATATTAGTACGCAAGCGATGTTTTTTAATTGATTAAAAAAGATTGAAAATCTTATTTTTCGAGAAAAGTTTGCCAGGTTGTGTTTTCCCATAAAATGAAACTATCAAAAGCAGAAAGCTTAAAACTTGGAGTGAACAGCATGTCAAATTTAAACGCTCAATCAGTACAGTTACAAGGCACTTTATACATCGGTTTCCCTAAAACTTTTAGCGGTGCTCACATGGAAACATTGTTTGATGAAATCTCAGATTACATCGACAACAACTGTGATTTAACCCTTGCGGATCTTCAAGCGGATAGTGACTATGCTCAACTTCAATTTCAACAGCACATGCCGACATTGGCTGATAAAACAAATTTCTTCTTCATGGACGTTGAAATCTACGTTGCAACATTAAAAGAAAACTTTGGTCATACATCAGTACTCGACCAAGTTACCTCAGTAAATATCTTTGGCAAAAACCTTGAAGACATTTGCACGTTAATGGCTCAAAACGGCTACGCATACGACCGTATAGAAGATTGTTGGTCACGCGAACTTTCTTAATTCAATTCACCCATACGCACGGATAACGTGCGTATGCCACTGAATCACATTTGAGGATATAAACCATGCAAAACCTAATTACAGCGCATTGCGAGCTAACCATCAAACATGATGAAAAACAGCAAAAAAATGTCGGGCCTGTTGTTGTGACGTTTGGGGCGATCTTTACTGCTGAGTCGGTGAATGAACTGTTTTGCGCTATATGCCAAGACGGAATCAGATTTAAAGCAATCTATAACCCCGACAATATGTATTTTTTACGCCATGAGCTAAGCCCAATTGCTGATTTGTCAGTTAAGACAGACCAAGACGGCAACATTATTGTCAGTGTGATTGCATCCACTAGCCCATATTTTGAGATCAAAGTACTAAAAAATGGTTTTACCAACTCAGACACCTTAAATAGTTCTGCGATTCGCACGTTGGTTCGCAACCATCAAAGCCCATTCCAAGAGCAAATTTCTGACTACTTTGAAACAGACCAAATTTTTAAAACCATGCAAGCAATTTTTGCACACACGTATTTAAGCCGATAAGGAACTTCACCATGACGACCGCTACTGCTACCGCTGAAAAGACCGTGTTCAAACGTGAAACGTTGGAGCTGAAGAACATCCATGTTTACACCCAAAACGACCGCATTAACCAAAAGAGTCGCGTTGGCGACCGTGCATACGACAATGGATTAGTGAAAGACATCCTGTTCAGCCCTATGCTTTGGGCTACCCCTGAATTTTCATCTAGCTATGTTACTCAGATTCAAATTAAAGGCACACGCATTTATGATTCACTTTGCAGTTATACTGGCGTTCGCACCTATTTTTATAAGTTGTCAGACAGTGAGTTTGGGTGCATGTATCAAAAACGTCCGTACCCACAAAACGACTTTCTCTTAATTTTTGCAAACTTAACGCAAATGTTTAACGATGCAGTTTGTTACTTTGGAAACAACAGTAATAAAAACGCTTTTAAAAGTCTAGATTTTGACATCGAATGCGGTGTTTCACGGTTCAATTTACAGCAACGCTTATTAGAGTTTTATAAGAAGTCTAAACGCCAATTGACCATCAGTGAAACAACAAGCGGGATGCTTGGTGACTCGAATCTTCGCTATAACATCTTTGTTCGCAACCAACCAAAATTGGACAAACACGGCAAGCCGTTAAAATGCACCAAAAAACTCATTAAGCTGTACAAAGAGCGTGGCACAGTTGCGATCTATGGCGGTGACTGCATTTCACCACTCAAGCTCGTTAAACACCAACAAATCAAGCTAGAGAGCGAAAATGGCAAGTTTTCATATACGACTGACTTCATCACGTTGTACTCAGTAGAACAAGACATGTACACCTTATATATTCCCTATTCAGTACTTAATGAAAGCTACGGAACAACTAATAAATTTTATGGTTTGCATCTCACCCAAGAAGAAGCAGAAAAAACCATCCCGAAATTATTAGAACGTACTCAAAAGTATTTAAACCATAAAAAAGGTTAATACCCTTGCGTTGATCAGCTAATTGATCAACTGCTGGCTTTATAAACGCAAACGATGTTTTTTTAATTGATTAAAATAATCCAAAACTTAATTTTGATAATTCAGCACCCATAATTCTACTAATGCATTTCCATCAAGCCTTAATTCAAACCATATTCAATTAACAATGAATTAACACCACTACGGCGTTATTTCTTAAATGTGGTATATGGCTTTACCCACCCCCTACTCGTCTATGGCTAATTGTTCCAGTGTCAGTCAAAAAATGAAATATAATTCATTCTCAAAAATGAGAATCTGTTCACAAATGGGAACGCGAAGCAGCCTTAATTTTAAAAATACCAGTTCATCTAGACTAAATTTGAGTAAGTCTGATTAATATTGAATAAAAAACCTAAGTTTTTCGCCGTATGTTTTAATCTTCAAGGGTTTAACTTTAATGAAATTTTTTTAAATAAACTAATTTAGTGGATTTTGACCGTTATAATGGTTTTATCTCGAGGCATATTGCCTTAAACTTGGAGCCGTGTGATGTTAAAACTATCTAGTATCTTTTCTCATGAAGCTAGGATTGAATCCCTTGTTATTCAATTTGAAGCCGATTATCAAACTGCACTAAAGCAAGGTTTAGATATTTACTTTGGCGTTGGCTATGCAACTAATGAGGATAGTCAATCTATACAGGCGTATCTTGTGAAAGATAAGGAGATTTATAAAAAGCATTACTGGAGTTGGGAATACCCAAGAACACCACACAAAATTGAAAAAACTAAAGCTGAGCACCGCCATTGGTTAAACCTAGCTGATGTACGAAACGCTGCGCTCGAGGCGAATATTACAAAATAAAAAGGTAATCTAAATGATAAAAAAAAGTGTGGGTTTTGAACGTGCTTCTGATGTTCAAGCCATCGTTTACTCAGTAAAAGATGGATCTGCAGTTTTTGTCGTACCAAATGGCTTTGTGGTGCTGGAGGTTCCATTGTCACAAACTCAAGCCGAGTACTTCAAGATGTATGAGAAGTCACCTAATGTATTTGTGTTGTACGGTAAGGCAAAATTCCATTACGTGTGTGATTGTGAAGTTGAACTGGTTGGCTTTAGTATAGAAAAATCTAAGCTAACAAATCAATTGGTCAATCCAAGCTTATTTAGCCACATTGATAAACCTGCAGTCAGTATAGATTGCATCTATGATGATATGTCTGCACCAACTATAAGCCCTGGCTTTTATTGTTAATTAGCTGGTATAAAAGATGCCCGAAATTCGGGCTTTTAATTTGTCTGAAGACAAGTTATTTCAACTCGCACGGCGCTTTAATTCTGATGTTATTTGCCCAAGAATAAACATCCGAACCTTTTTGTGGGAAAGGCTGACTCTTAGAATACTGCAACCAACACACCGAATTATGGGTTGGATCTTGTGCCTTACGTTTTTCACGTAATTTAATCAGGCTTTCTCTTAACGCTGCAGTATCGTATTTTGGATCAAGTGACATAAAACCTACCGCAAACAGATCCGCATAAGATTCTCGCCATAGTTGCGTTTTACCGCTACTTTCAGCCGTTACAAAGGTAGATACATCATCCATCTTTACTTTGGACCGATCAGACGGCGCAATTGAATTTAATGCTTTAAGTGGCTGGCCAAGTTCACCAGGCACATCGGTCGCACGATCTAAACAGTGAGATAACTCGTGCGCTAATATCAGCATTTCCCAATCGTTGTAGCTTACATCGGTTTTTGCTTCTTTATACATGGTGTTCATGCTGGTTTTAGACATATTCACCAGGCAATATCCTGTACTAGATCTTAATGAAGCTGGAGAAGCTTGCGGTATATCTAAGGAAGTTAAAGCCCAACTTTCGTTAAAGTCACCTAACACAAGTGGCGCGTTGTAGTTTTCCTTGGCAAACTTTTGTAGTTGATTGAAGTTACTACCCGGTACCATCGCAGCAATATGGTCATGGTTGAACTGTTTCTTTTCTAGCGTTTTGAAACACCATATAAAACCATATGACAGTAGAAACATTAGGAGTGGAACAACAGCAACAGAGAGCATAAGTAGCTTAAAGTTTTCGTCTAGTCGCTTGGTTCGGTCTTTGGTCTTAATATAAGGTGTTGCCAAGCACCAGCTGAGCACTACTGTCATCAATATTAAAATAACAAGAAAAGTCATGGTGTAGCCAACTGGTTCAATAAACGTAAAGGCAATCCACGCATAACAAGTTAGGACGGTTAAGGTCCACAAAATGATGTTTAAAATGATTTTTGTTTTCACGCAGTTAGCATCCCTAATCTATAAAAATAAATGTGGCCCATTAAACGGGCCATATTGAGTCTGTTCTCTTCATCATCGCCAATGTGGTCGATATAAATAATTAACAAATCATCAAAGCTAAAAACTTTTCTTAAAAATTTAAGTTGGCTGCACACCAGGATAATCGTTGTAGTTGCCATCAATAAATTGATTGGTCGATTTACTGACATCATACCAAATCGGCATGCATTTCGACTTGTCACTTTGATCGATGGCCATGTATGGAAGTCCTAATTCGTTTTGAATCAATTCAGCACCCATAAATGGCTCAAGAACCTTCATAGGAATGGAAAACAAACACTCAACATACCCATTATCATGAATGACCTTCCGACTGGCTTTAGAAGCACTGTCAAAGCGCAATGCATTCCACAAGTGAGAAGCTTCATTGATGGTATGTGGTTGTTTTAGGTAATTAGGATTTTCAGACGCATAGATCGACAGTGTATTCACATCAATCATCAGCTTAAGTACACCTGAACCGACCATATGTTCAATCGGTATATACAGCATGATAGCGCCGTATCCTAAGCTTCGTTTTTTAGCATCTGGATGTTCACCAATACCACCAATAACGCTATGAATAAGAATAGGTAGAGTTGTGTTCATTTTATAAACCTTTCAATAGTTTTGTAGCTCTTTATACATTTGATACCGCGTATAGCAGATATATAACACGGCGATGTTAATAGAGATTGCATGAAGAATGATGATCAGGTTGGCACCCGATAATTCATCATATAAGGGCGAATAAAACGCATAAACGACTGAGAGTTCAGACATTAAAATCCAAAAAAAGCGGATAGAGGGGATATATTTAAAAGCTTCACTTTTTGCTTAATTTGTTTTTGCTGACTCATATTTCTCACCATTAGATTACAGCCATTAATATTGATTAATGACTTCATCCATCACATAAATTGAGTAGTTGTACTGGTCTAAGCGATATTTGCTTTCTTCAGTATGTTCACTGGCCAATGCTTGTAGTTGAGTTTCGTTCATGGAAGAAGCATAGCGGTTACGGATTGATTTAAGCTGGCTCAATTCTAAACGTCCAGTACTCTTGGTCAGATTGCTGACAGTTGTGAATAGATCCTGGTCATATTCTTGCAATTCACCATACAGCCAAGCAAGGTGTTCTGCATTGATGTATGGGTTATTTTTTTCATAGTAGTTTTTCAGTTTGAATAAACTCAAACCACATATGAACACAGCAACTATAAGGCTAATGACAAGCCCCTCACCGAGTTTAAGTAGGTATAGGAATATAAAGATACTAATCACGCCAATGGCAATAGAGATATATCGCATGGTTTGATTTTGGAACATTTCTAACATGGGCATTACTCACTTTTTGTAATGTTGTTTTGATAAAGATGGTCTATTTGAGCGATGGCAAGTTTCATGCGTTCCGTGGTGCAAGTCAGGTCGTCATCAAAACGATGGTTGAATTCAACAATCCCCTGTTCTTCCATGTCTTGCATTTCACGCTTAGCATTACTTAAGCCTTTTTCTATACCAACCAGATTCAAGTTAAAGAAGTCTTCTAGTAGCTTTTCACTCTCAATGATTTGTTTGAGCTCAGTAACATAGACTTCAGTTTTCTTTTTGCTGATTTCCGCAGCCATCGCATAACGAAAGTTGCCGTTTACAACAACAGTTTTGAGATCTGGTGAATATTCGTTGTATTCACTTGGAATTCGACTAACGGACTGGACGGCGTGACTCCAGCCATACTTCTGAAAATATTCAATTCCCGTCATGGTATATACCTACGATTGTTCTTTTTTAAGTTCAATAACAGCCAATAACGCTTTGTTTTGGCGTTCCAATTCATATTGTTTTTGGCGGTCTACATTTTGGCGATCGAAAAGTTCTCTAATCTGCTGTTTGTAGTGGTTGTCATAGTACGAATAGGCTTTACGTTCTGCTTTTCTACGTGCAATGCGAACTTTGGGATGCCAGTTGAATTCTTTGTCGTCTGCATAACCCCTCATGAACTCAACCAGTTTGCTATCACCACGCATTTTACAAACCTTAATGAAGCCCATTTCTAAAACTGTAATTGGCGCACGGCGCGGATCTCCAAACTCCCAACGCCGTTTAATCCCAAAGCCACACATCTCTATTTGAACCGTAATCATGGTTTAACCTTTATCAAATGTTTGAGCTTCTGGATCTTCGACATTAAATCTGGACCATCACTTTCATGGTAAACAAGGTGTTCATTAACGAATGTGATAAAAGCATCCAATTCAGTTTGAATCGTTGCCAATTGATTGCGTAACCACTGGCATGTGGCTTCATCTTGTTTTATCGCCGTTTCAAGCAATCCTCTCGCATGTTCATAGGCATTTGCCTCACCTTGCGCCACCATATCTGCAGATGATTTCCAATCGCCCCATTTCTTATTCCAAAAGTCATCGAGCAACTGCAGTAATTTTTCCACTTCCAATTGGTCATCGCTGATGGCTGGTGTTTGCATTTGATAGATAGATTTTTTAGTTTCTACTTCACTTTGCATCCAACCATCACGAAAAGCTTCCCATTTCGCCTGATGCACCCAAGAAGAATAATTGCCACTGGCCAACAGACTACCGACCACGCCGTATCTATTTTCAAAAGCGCTACGAGCTTCAATTTCTGAAGCAATGTTTTCATTAGTATTTTGCGTATCAATCATGCTGACTATCCCCATGAAGCAAAGGCACTTGTAATGAGATTTTTGTTTCCTTCATCTCATGAAGTTTTTGAATCGCACGTTCTGGATCTATCACCCATGCATCAAAGAGAAGTTGAGTGACAAAAGAAAACTTCTCACCAACTTTGCGGAACGGTGCGCCGTGGCTATTCAGGAATTGTTCAAACACAAGATATTGCTGTTCGATGGCCTGGTTAAGTTCAAACAGGTCAATACAGCCCTCTAGCAAGTTGTACTCACCTGAAGCATTCGGCATAAACATCCATTTACGCTCATGGGTTAAGCCATCTACATGTAGGTAGGCATGTTTGTTGAGACTAGTCCACTCAGGTTTCATCATGACGTAGGTGTTGTACTCGTCATCTTCAAGATAGTTGTAGTGGGTAGCATCAACGGGTTTCTTTGCTAAAACAGAAATGGCCTGTTCAAGTGTCAGACCGAGAATGAGTGCATGTGGTGTAGTTGATGATTGGTGATCCATATTCCCTACCCCTTAGATTGTCGGGCTAGTCGGTTTAGGACCACTCAAACAAACTTCGTTTTGAACGTGATTGTAGATCTCAGCCAAGTGAGGGCGTGTGCTAAAAAATTGATCTTTTGATGTATCAGAGAGGTTAGCACTCATGATGGTGAGTAGTGCTTCATTTTTGAATTGCGCTTGAACCGCCGTCTTTAATGCACCATTCAATGAAGCATGCAGATTGTTGAATAGCGAAATAACACGGGCATTCTGATCATTCTTTTTGAAGAAGATAAAATTAACTTCACGTTCACGGAAAAACACCAGCTGATATTCAAGCCCTGATTCTGATAAATCATTCCCCATATCAATCAATGCATCATCTGGTACGGCGAACGCAGCGTATTTTGAATCAAAGTTTTGAAGTGCTTTATTTGAGATTAGATTCAAACTTACTTTGCCTTGAATCGGCACACATTGGCTCAGTTTCTTAGCCAAGTAATGTGCAGCAGCCATGTGATGTGATCCACCAGCATTTTGAACAAAAATCTTAGGACTCCAGCCATAGATAAAAAATTGATCAGTGGTTGTATCTGGAGAGTTCAATAAACGGATTTCTGGCCATAACAACATTCGATCTAAATTTTCCATACTCACATCACTAATGTAATCAGGGCATGCGTTTTTTACAAAATCATCAATGCTACGGTACTGGCTTAAATCCGACTTGGAATTTGAGAAGCCCCCAATTTCAGATAGGTCAAGTAAGCATGGTGTTTCAAGATGAATGATTTCTGCAAAAATCGGATTAAATACTTCAGCCAATTCTTCAGCAAAGGTAGAGATGTAGAACGGCTTATGATTTTGCGTATCTTGACCAAGGTAGCTGATGGAATCGTTATCTTTGGCATGTGGATTCAAAACAATGTTTTTGCCTGGTACAAAATTAGTAGGAGATATACCAGTCATACAAAGAGAATCTTTGATTTGATGAAAAGGGAAAACATCGGTCATGGCGATGCTGTCAGAATTGACTAAACGGGTATCAATAAAGGGTTTTAACTTGAGATTCTTATAAAGCTTATGTTTTGCTGAAAATACCGAAAGTAAAGTATCTAACATTTTAAGCACTCCATTGATTAATGCTTTATTAAAACTAATAAAGATATATTAATACAGAAAGTGCTTATAAGTATTTTTTTGGAAAATTAATTTAAGAATTGCGGTTGAGTGGTATTAGTTGCAAGTGGTTGTACGGCGTTGTTATCGACAGACTTTGAGTACTGTTGCACTTCAACAATTCGCACACCTTTAACGTGTAAACGTGTTTTATAGTCAGTCATTGCAAGTGTTTGTAAGTCGTCTAGCTGTTCTTTAGTCATTGCCTATATCCTGTATATTGGATGTGATTTAAGGGCAATTTAATTGATGTATTAAGGATTGTAAAGGGTAAAACACAGTTCATTAAACTTTTTATGAAATGGTATATACCGATTAAGCCTAAAACAAAACAAGGTTTTAAGAAGTGGTTTAGTTATGTTTAAGAATACGCACGTTAAAACTAAGTTATTATATTAAAATGCATCTAAACTAGGGTTAAAACCAAACTGGATGCCAATATGTGTTCAAACATTGAATCTTACGCCGTGAACCTATCCAATGTACCTAAAGCTATCTCTTGCTTGAATATGTATGACTTTCAAACGTTAGCACTAGGACCAACCTATTTACCCCGATTTATCACTTGCAGATCGCCACATTCCATATACGGCGCTATTGGTTGCATTTGATGTGAATGCGTCTGAAAAGTTTCGCTTAATCGAAATGATGGTGCCTGAAGCCATTCCGCTGTCGCAGTTGTTGTTATTGGCCATATTCAATGAAACGCCGTATAAGAGCGAATATGAAATAGTCCAATACATGCCGAGTGATGAATTAAGGCGTATTAAGTACAAACAGCTCACCCAAAAAAACTAAAGGCTGGATAACCAGCCTTATGTCTTCTACATGGATGCGTTTAGTCATCCTTTTTTTTGATTGTAATGCCTGATCGTAATGAAGCTGAAGAACCTTTTGAACCAAGTATCACCAACAATTTTTCAAAAGTAACGCATTCGTGCGAGAACGGGTTTTTCATCAAAGCTTTTTCAAACTTAGCTGCATACTGTTGTTCTACGAATTCCATTTCATTTTTAGTGCTATGTGAGATGGCTTGATCAAGACTGGCTTTGTTTTCCGCAATGTATTGTGTCTGATCTTCAGGTTTTACATGGCGTGGTATCTGAACAAGCTGATATTCAGTAATTGGCGCAACGGTTAAGTCATATCCTGTTAGGATCTCTTTCAATTCATCATAGTAGCTGTCTAGGTTCATTGGTGTGATAACGGCGCGAGTCACAGTTTCAACATCACTTTCCTGTTGAGCCTGTTCAGGTTCGCTTATACGTTCACCATAGATATTAAATTCAGCATCAAGATCCGCATTGTTGTAAGCACCAGCTTGTACTTGAGGTGAAATGTCAGAATCTTTACCGAAGTACTGGAACTGTTTTCGCTTCTCAATAATCTGGTCTTTAATGTTTGCTTCTTTTTGTGCTGAAACAATACTTTCACGGTGTTTTTGTTCTTTGGAGATTTCACCTTTCGCCGTGGACGAAGACATTACTGTTCTTTGACCAGGTGCCATCCCTTCAGGTGTGATGGATTCAAGACGTCTTGCTTCAAGAATCTGATGTACAAAATCTTGAGTAAAGTCTTTTACCGTGTTGTTGTTTTCGTACAAGGTGTTATTGAGCTTTCTGCAGATCTCAAAATCACCAAGCGCCGTGACATTGGCAGATGAATTGTTGTCTGTCAGTAGCGTGTGTTTTTCCTCAATCTCATGAATGAAGTCTTCAATTTTTAAAGTAGGATCGTAGATTTCAGATTTTTGGATATTGAAGATTGGGCAAAGGTCATTTAAGCGTAAGTACTTGGGTTGATCACCAGCCACATAGAACGCCAACATTGATACGATTTTAACGTCTGAAGTTTTACCACCTTCCCCTTTAGTTGATATGAGCAAGGTAAATTCGCCGTTGTGCTGTCCGGCAATTTGTTCAATTGTCACACGTTTTTCTTTGGCGAACTGGACTTCTGTTTGTGGTACCGAACGGTTGAATACTAGACCTTGATACATATTGATTGAGTTAACTTTACCTTGCCACTCTTCACCAGCAAAACCATCAACCAATTTGTATGTTGTACTTTCAGCACCCGAAGTAGTACGTCCAATGGCTTTAACGGTCGTGTTACCCCATGTAGCAGCTGCTTCCTCTTTAGATCCACGTTCAATATCTTCAAATGTTTGAGCACCGAACGTAATAGAGAAGTTAAGCGAACGTGCCTGAGCTGGTAAAACCGAAGCACCGACAATAACGATGTAGCCCCATTCGTCCAAAAATAGCTTAAATGAAGTAGAGGCGTTGGTTGGTCGTGCGTCAATAATGGCACGGCGTAAACCTTCCATTTTGTTACCAAGGGAACCAGCCATCATTTGTTTAATTGAGCCAATGATTAATTTTCCGAGCATTTTGAGTGAGTCTGGTGAACGCTCAAGAGCTGGTAATGGCACAGTTAAGATACGGCGGTTAAGTACAACGTCAAAAATATCAATATCACCGCCATGCTCTACACCAAAGATGTGACCATAGTTAAACGTCAAGTCGTTAATCGCCTTGGTTAACTGCATGGTGATATAACCGTGTTGCTCACGGGTTTTGGTTTCTTGTTTCTTTAACTTTTTAGGGTTGCTTGAATAACCAGGTAATGAAACGAGGTAGCCTTGAAGCTGTTCAGCCACACGTTCAAAGTCAATCCCGTATTTATCGTTATGACAAAATACCAATTCTTCAAGTGCTTCAAGTTCCATGTATTGCGTGAATACTTTTGGTGAAAGCTGAATGAAGCCATTGTCACGTAGATAGACCAAAACTCGTGTAAGTGCAGCGATAAAGGCCATCGCACGACCTTTCCACATGTCACCACCGCCACCGCCTGAGTCATCAAGCAAGTTGATCAAGAATTCAATCAACATCCCTGAGCTGGTGTTGCTCATTTGGTTCATTGAGTTGGTCATCTTGTCGGTTTGTGCACGTAGCATGTTACGACCTGAGGTAATGAAGTTGATCGTTAATAGATCCTCATTACGCCCAAAGCGGTTACATAAACGATAGTGGTCTTGTTGAGCCTTGGTATCACCTTTTGCGTCTACAAAGATATAACCTGAGTTTTGTACGTACTGGTTGGCACAGTTACCTAGCATGTATTCTGTTTTACCCGAACCCGTAGTACCTAACACAATTTGATGTGTACGGTCATCGGAGTTGGATGCATAAACAGGTAGACCAGTTTCACGGCAACGACCAAGGTAAGTCACACCCTCACCTTGTAGCTTATCGCGATTGGTACGTGCGTATTCCAAAAAGGCTTTTGGATTGTCCAGTACGTCATCTTTTACGCGTGATGTAATGTCAGTTGACGCATCCAGTGAGTTTGAATGCAACGGCGCACGGAATGGCCACTCAAAAAAGTAATCATTCGGATGTGTGTAGCGTTTTAATAGGTAATACGCGATCCCTATAAATATCTCACCGCCAAACGGAACAACAAACAAAATAACTGCAATAGCACCAAGAACGCCAACCAAATAATTAGCGCCGTCTGGCGCTGTAAGTTTTAAATGGATTTTCTCTAAGCCTGATCGTGTATCACGCTTAAGCGAACTAGGTCTGAACTTTGTTTGTGTGCCGTATTTTTGTGTAGAAGCCATACTTTGCGACCTACTCTTTTATCTTCAGGATAATAGGCAAAGTCGTTGTTTAACGACCTTACCCATATCCAAGCACTTCAATGTATATACCAATTAACGCAAATCTATATAGCTGATTGGAGTTAAGAAGAAACAGCTTCAGACTTACGTTGGTTCAGTAATTTTTTCTTCATGTTTTGCTCAAGTTCATAGCGTTGATATTCAACAACCATCTCTTGTGCCATGGTAGAAATCACTGAAGCAGTTGCTTTGTTTTCGTCAAAGTCCGTGCCTTTATTTTTGGCATTTTTCTCAATCATGGTACGCCGTGTCTTAATCTGGTTCTTCGCACCTTTTGGATAGAATTGTGCAAGGACCTTCAACGCCTTACCACGTTCACCGATAAGGTCATACGTGTAGTTACGGAGCGCACGTTCATCGGGATGTGTACTGAGTGACCATAAAAGGATTGGACCAAGTGAAACGGTATATAAGCCCGAACATTCCATTTTTTCGAGTTTAATTTTACTGAAGTACGTTAAGCCTTGATCTGAGAAACCTACGTTACCTGAACCAAGCGCATCCATTTCTAGTTGAGTTAGACCGATGCTGTCACGAATAGCTTCACGAGATTCGCGTGTACCAGGATCGACAATCACATACGCCGTAGCAAAGCCCACCAAGTCTTTAAAGTCTTCTACTTTGTGAGATGCCAAGTTAAGACGAGCACCCCATTTACGCAATGTACGTGCGTCTTCAGCCAATTCTTCTAATAGGATTGGATCGCCTTTCGCAACGTGCAATTCGTCATAAGACATAATTTTGCGGTCTTCAAGAAGCTCATTAATCAGTTGGGTTGCATATTCACGATAAGCTTGTGGGAATTTTGGAATATCGTCACGGCTCACGGCGAACTTACGTTTAATGAACATCCGTACAATCTGGAAGAATAGCGATGTAGTTTTAGGATCTGATGATGTCGCAACTTCGTTTAAGTCGATAGAAGCTACACGAGCGTTACCAATGTCAAAGTTGGTGTGATAGAAGAATGCTGGATAGGTATTTTGTGCAGCCATAATCTGATGCGCCAAAAAGTCCAGTGCTCGTTCATTATCAATATGAACATCACTCCAAACATCTAAAATTGATGAATCAGAAAGTGTTTCAATCATATCGCCAATAGTCGGCATTGCGTAACGGTGAGCCAACGTGCGTCCACGGATCTCATTCATTGAATGGAAAAGATCACGTAGAGCGTAATAAGAAATATCCTTACCTTGTTCAGAATGTGGCTCAATCAGTCCGTGTTTTTCCATGATGCGATCTAGTTCTGGATCTGCAAAGCGCATGTACTTACGTGCTTTATGATCAGCATTCGTATCATCAGCAAAATAGAATGTACGGCGTAGGACCGCACCAATAACGTCAGAAGTGTTTTTGGCTGGTTGCCCTTTCAATTCAGGCGGTGTTACCAATGAACTTAAAAACGCTGTCATTTGACGCATTTCGTAGTTCAACGGGTAGCGTAAGCCCATACTGAATTCAAGCGGATTAATCGCTTCTTCTTTTGAGTTTTTAATACGCTTATAGATGGCATAGTGACGTAGCTCTTCAGGCAATGAATCTTGCACTGTTTCTACTAACCCACGGCTTGACTCACCCACATCGACAATATAGGTCAACGGGATACGTTCGTTACCAGGCATCATGATGTCCTCAAGCATGCCTTTGTTCATTGTGACCGATTTACCCGTACCCGGTTTACCAATGTTAATAGTCGTCCATACAGTCACTTCATTTGAGAACGAATCAAGAATAATCAGTTTACCGTCTAAGGTTTTGTTGAGCTGATGCCCTTTATGGAATGGTGAGTTAATACGTGTCAGCGGTAACATGTAGAACACATCAAACAACGGTGCTGGTGAAATAGGTGCGTGATTACGTACCATCAAGCCCGGTATATGTGATGCCCAAGTCAAAATAGGATCGCCAGCCTGTTCCATGACTTTTGCACCGCCCCACGCTTCAAAACTCTTCCAAAGCTTTTGGCGCCGTCCTACAAGAATGTTTACACCATCTTCGGTATTCGGTGCCCATGTCATCATGGTCATTTGCAGACCAGCAACAGTGTCTACTTGATCTAGGTCATTTTTAGTGGCCATCAAAATGTTACCAGCATTACGAATGGCTTTGTTTTGTGCCGTCATAAAGTGAATAACGCTTGATAACGTGCGTTTCATCATGGTTCCAGCCATACCATCACCAGTAATACAGTAACTCACCGCATATGGGATAGAACGGATGTTACCGTTAGTGTCGTGCGTTTTGGCCTGGTGTAGTAAGCGGAATAGCGTTTCAAACGTATTCGTCTTAGCTGGATATATATCTACCATCAATGGCGCATATACAACGCCGTCAGTGATAACACTTCCCACTGGATAGAATGAACCTTGACTTGTACCAGGTAAGATCGCATTCGTCATGAGTTGTTCTGAGATCGGTTGATACAAAACGTGTGACGCATCATGTTCTGATGGTATTTCTTTCCAACGCATCGGTAAGCGTGTATTCAACATCGGCACAGACAAGGTGAAGTCATCTGAAGTTGAATGTGAGGCAATTTGTTTTTTAATCGTTAGACCAGCTTCAATAACATTCAATACTTCATAGATTGCTGGAAATTCTTCAGTTGAGAGTGAGTTTAAGAATTGTGAGACAAAAGACTCATGGTGTACGTATAAGCTGTCCGATGATTTAAGCATGTCTTGAGCATTGACCGTACTTGGCATTGTAATTTGCGACAGTAGCTTTTTACGGTTTTTTGAGTCTTGAGCTTTATCGATTGGCGATAGTAAGGTTGGCTCAGAGATTAAAGCGATATAACAGCTTTCGTTAAATACACCGCCTGAAATGGTTTCTGTCATTTCATCAATGATGATGTCTAGATTCATCGCACAACGCGCCGTGGTCGCCTTTTGCATGGCGTTCAAGTCATGAATGGCGTATGGCGTCTCATGGTCTACTTTGAACGCTAGATGAATCGTATGTCCACGGTCTTTGAAGTAGTTACGCATGTTGCTCGTCATCAAACCAATTTGACGGCTGAATGCATCACCACTAATTAAACTCTTAATCCCCTTATATTCGATGATCGTAATCATTGCACCAGTTTTTGTGACAAACGTATGTTCGTCCGATACTGTTTCTAAATCGCAATAATCCTCTACGTCAGCTTTCATGCTTTGTAGGAATAACATCAATATAATTTCAATCTTGGAGTAACCAGTCTTATTATAACCAGACTTCTCAGCTTTCTTCTTACTCATTTAAACACCTTTATTAATTCACCTTTCTACGTCTATCTTTGATTAGACATGTCTTTAAGCATTAAGCACTAAAAAACGGTAATTCTCTTAAAACGTTAATCGCACTGTCGAAATCCTTTTTTTGAATTGCGACCTCAAGACTTTTAACAGAGGGTTTTAAGCTTGTATCTAAAACCAACCTTAATAAAAGCTCATAGAAGGTACTGTTAAAAGGGATATTATCATTTTTTGAATTAGTAAATACATCAGTTTTAACGGTTTCGTCCTCTTTTAATTCGACATACTTCTTAAAACTATTTAGGTCAAACACTAAACCCTTATTAAGCAGTTGCCAAAACGCCGTTTCTAAAACCTCTTGGCTTTCCCCTAAAGTACCCACCTTGAAGTTTAAGGAACCTGTATTTTTAAGTTGGAAGTGAACCTTATCAAGCTCTATGTAGATCTCTTTGTTCTGGTATAAGCCCTGTTCGTGGAAAACTTTAGACACCGATAGCTTTAAGTTTTGGTATATACAAAAAGATTGCAGCGAACTCATTTTTAAGTTGCCCGTATCTATCTGGTTTGTCGCATCTTCTACGGACGTTGGTAGGTGTATCATCGGAAAGTAGCGTGTCAGTTCTTCAGACAGTTTCTTTTGTTCCAAAACGCTTATAATTGATAATGGATTGTCAAATCCAAAGTTGGTGCTCAGTAATTTCTTATGCTTCACACTCACACTTTGCTTAACCTGTATTTCAACGTCTAAGCCACTCAGCGCCGTTATTTTGTTTAGGTGTACCAAAGTGTCATCCAACAGCAAACAATCGCTGTTAACGGGGATATTCATCAACAGTAGCGCTTTAATCAGTGGATCTTGAAAATGCCCCGTTGTGTCTTCACCAGTTGTTGTCTGATTCCCTATCGCTATATGTACAACATGGAGTAGCAATAGCGTGTTAGATGTATGGCCAGTGTCCCGTGTCGTTGGTATATACAAATCGTTCAGGAAGTTGAAAGCCTCAGTACCTATAACGCATAAGCGAAATATCGATAGCTGATCGTGCGTTTCCTTTGGTAGTGCATCTATCCCAAGTTCCCAATATTTGTAGATGTATGGACCAATAAATGAGTATTCATCATTCAATATGTCCGTCTCAAATACGCTATCCAATACCGCTATATCATTCACTATGTCAGGCTTAAATGGCTGTAACACTATGCCCGATATAACCTCTTCTAAGCTCATATCTATGTATTCGGTATCTGCTAAGCATTCTGTCATTTTTGTGAGCTCACTTATCACCCAAACCCTTAAATACATCTAGTGTTTGGTAGTACTCATACTGCTCGTCAGTAAAGATATTCGGGGAAAATACTATGTAGTGGTTTGGCAGATTAAAGCTCTCGTATGCTTCGTCTGATACCTTTTCCAAAGCTTTTGCGAGTTGATACAAAGAAAAGTTTTTGTTCTCTTTGATGGCATTCAAATACCACTCTTTGTACTTGCGGAGCTGGTCTACGTAATCAACGTTCGCTACCAACATATCTTCTTGCTTGGCTTCTTCATATTCAGCCATTGTGTTGAACTTAATGTCCGTGAAGTACAGTTGGGTATCAATGCTTTGGGCTCGTGTCTTAATCGCATTAAACGCCTGTATATCCTCAAACATATTACGTGCGTATTCTGCTTCAGACATCTTTGTAGGATTAGGGCGTTGATGGCGCTTTAACGGCTCTACAAGCAAGCTTTGGCGATGTCGCCGTGCGAACTTAGCAAGCTCAGGATCTTGGTTGTCAGACTTATGCGATAACACCAGTAATGAACGTTGATATTGATTAAAGATCTCTTGAGGTATGTTCGTACTCAATACGCATATTTCAGCTTTCTTTTCCAGTGATAGTGCAAAGATGTGGTTTTGTGCATGGCATAGCGTACAGACCGCTACAATGTTCTCAGCCGTATGATTGCTATGATCGCCGTCTAAGTGATGTGGCTCTAAAAAGTATTCGTCATAGAAATCACAAAAGTAGCATTTAGCTGGTTGTGAAGACATTATTTGCTTTATTGTCTCATTGGTTTTAAAACCATCATGGATAGTTTTATCTTGACGTATCTCTTGCTTGTCGTTTACGCCGTTAATAGGTCTTAAAATACCAAACTTACGGTTTATATGTTTCACTTAAACCCCTTAATACTATTAAGTAAGGTCTAATTAAAACATGTATATACTATTTTTAAAATAAAAAAAGCGCAGCCTAAGCCACGCTTTTAAACTTATTTATTATTATATTACGCTTTACCAGTAATAGTGTTCGCAGCAGAGAACATGATGAAGCCTACGATTGATAACGCACCACCTACAATAATACAGATCCAAGCAGTTTTCTTTTTCTTTTGTTGATCTTCTTCTGATGTATACATCATATACAAACCAGTACCAACTAAGCCTAAACCAAGCACCATGAACACTACGATTAAGAATTTATAAACGTTTTGACCTAATGTTTCACCACGGCCTAAGATTTCATTCGCATCAGAACCAGCAGCGTGTTTTCCGTAAGCTGTACCACCTGGGTTCCATGTGCCAGTGTTTGCATATGCAACTTGACCCATTAATGCAGAAACAAAAGCTAAAAACATTACTTTTGCGCGGAATGCAGTCGCTTTTACAGTGCGAACTGAGTGTTTTACTAATGATACCATTGTCATTTTCCTTTTATTTAATATACGGGAGCTAATCTCCGCACTGTAATTAAACATTCTTAAAACCCTATTGCTTTAAGTTGCTTAATTTTAAACTTCTCGTTAAATATCTTCAATATCTTATACAAGGTTTTTAAGAAACTCTCACCCTATTTTAAGAAGATTGTTTAAAATATTGTAAAAAAGGTTCCTCCTATTTGTGTTCCAAAGGTATTAACAAAGACATCGTGTACGTCCTGAACGTATACGCATAATACACCTGTTATAATTAAAACCCATGCTTTGCGGTATGTCGCATTGCCTTGAGCATCAATTTTCTCTACAAAACCATATAAGCCACGAGCTACCGCTATAATCCCTACCAGTTGCGTAAAACCTACAACCGCCGTAACGATATATGCACCTAAATCATTAGCACCAGCATTAGGCAAGTAACTTTGTACCGTTACAAGTTCTATGCCATTACCACCAAACAATGAAGAACCTAGTGCACCAATGATATATCCGTCATATCCAAGTGATGCAAAAGCACCACCGATAAGAATCTTCAACAATGCCCCACCAGTGGTAGGCTCTTTCATTCCATGACCAAAGAACTTTTGTTGAGGTGATGATGCTTGCACTAAGTCAAAAAGCGCCGTGCCAGTAATCACCAACCCCGTTACAACAAAGCAAATGCGTATAAAGCTTAGTAGTGGACCGTATATGTTTAATATCGCTTTAACTATATCTAATGCATCCACGCTATTTTCCTTATTTCACCCAAATGGCTTGTTCGTTTTCGTCAACAGCATAGACCGTGCGATTGTCTGGCATCTTCTGACCTACATAGACTGTATATGTATGGTTTTGAGAATCTGTCATCCAAGCGCGATCGCCTACAACCGCAAAAGCATCCAAGCGTTTTGCACCTTTTGGAATTGATAAGGTTTTAGATCCCGATGTACTTAAAGCCTTTTGCTTAGTCTGGTCTTTAGCTATTTTGATTAAACTAGTCTTTAATTCCTTAATTGCCTGTTCTTGCAATTCAACAAGGTTTTTAAGATCGTCATTTTCAGCTTTCAGTTGTTCATTTTTGATTATGGTTTCTGATTGAGCAACTGCAGTTTGTTCGCCGTTTTGTACTTGCCCATGCGCTTGCTCTTTTTCTTTCAAACGTTGTAATAAAATAAGTGCATTCGTACCCTGACTTTGATAGAAGTTAACTGCCTCTATTCCTAGATCAGAATCAATCGGATACGACATGGATTTGTACATAATCATGTATTGACCAGTGGTAGGATCTTTAAACACAATATTTTCATCAACAATGAACGCCGTATCATCAGCAATACTATTGTCCTTTAAAGGTTGTTGATTTTGGTTGTATGTTGCTTGTGTTTGTTGAATGCCTTGACCAACAGTATCAATGGATTCTGGTGTTTGTTCTGGAGCAACTGCCGTGCTGACGTCTTTTGGTTTACTCATTTGTATCCAAAAGAAAGTACCAATCATAATTAAGGCAATAACACCAATAACAATAAGAAGTTTTGGAGGAATACCACCCTTCGCACTACCTTCGCCTTTTTGGGGTTTGCCTTCAGCATCTTTTAGATTTTTCTTTGCCTGTTCAGCAGTCATTTGATTATCAGACATTTCGCTTACCCCTTATTTTTCGGTGTTGTTACGTCAGCATCAAAAAAGACTTCAAATACTTTTCCGCTGTTAACGATATACGTAGTTGGTCGAACTGTTGATGTACGTGCCATGTTCGCCATTTCCGTACCAACGTTACCAATGATGTTCCCGGCAATTTCTTTATCGTTTGGCTCTTCCTTCGTGCTTACAACATTGCCAGTATTTGTGATTTGGGTTGTACCAATGTTTTGATAGGCTTGTCCGTAACCCTCAAAGATTCCAGCAGTAACCATACCGCCAAGCTTTTGCAAAGTGTGTTTTTGGACTTTATCAGCCATGCCCGATTGTTTTGTTCCAAGAGTTAAAGCTCGTACTTGGATTGCATACTCTTCGCCCTTAAACAACATACGGGTAAAGTTAAATTCAATATCCGCAGTATTCAGACCAACAGTACCAATAAGTTTTGCGCCGTTAAATTTACCGCCAATAACAGTAGCAAATAGGTTTTTACCTTTATCAGTATTCACACCTGTATCTAAACGCGCTTTCATTGTTGTACCAGCTTTAATGATTGCTAGTCCTTTAGTAGATTCGCTAGTCGTATTCGCAACGTTCAAGCTTCCAAGGTTTTGTTGCCCTTCCGATGCTTTAGTGTTGTGTGAATATTTATATGTTGAATATCCGTTGACCTTGTTCTTTGTATTAGAAAACGCAGCAAGTTGATCAACAAAAGCAGTTTGACTTAATTCACGCGTTGCAGCATTACGTTCTGCATAAGCAGCTGCTTGTTGGCTATATACACTAGCAACATCATTAGCAGCAGATGAAGCATGTTCATATTGTTGCGCGTAGTTAGTTTGATAAATCGGTGCGTTTTGATTAGCACCGTTTTGTGTTTGTGGTTGTTGTGGTAGACCACCGCTAGTTGGTTGAGGTAATGCACCACCTTGATTTGCCATATTAGCTCTGGCCATCTGGTCAAGTTCAAGCGTAATATTTGGTGTACCACCTGTTGCAGAACCGTTTACAGGTTGCCCATTTGGACCTGTAATAAAATTCTGATCGTTCAGATCGCCGTTTGGATCTTGTGTTGCAACTGTTTTAAATTCGGGCAAATAGCTTTCACCATTTTTGCCAGCTCGAGCAGCTTCTTCAGCTTGTTTTTGACGTTCATATTCTACATATTCAGGAGGGATAACATTTGTACCCTGTCCTTGGATTTCTGGTGTAGCAATAGCAACCTGATTATCTAAAGCTAGTTGGTCACTTTTCCCCATTGGGTTAAACATAAAAAAGCCTAATCCACCAACTACTACCAAACCAATAATTGCAACAACGCGAAAGCGCGTATCTGCAAAAACACGTTTTTTGTTAGCAGTTTTAATACTTGTATTTTTCAGTTTTTTAGGTTGGTCTTCTTCTGAATGAACTTGGTTTGCAGAAATAATAGTTTCATCGGTAGTACCTACTTCAGTGCTACGACTAGAATTCTCTTCAATGTCATTCGGGTTATTTTGTTGGTTCGTTGAATCCATTTTTAATTCTCACTTAATGACTTAAAATGCGTCTTCGAGGTAAACAGTTTTAGGTGTACCGCCAGTCGTTGAAAATGTGATGTACTTCAGATCTTCAGAATCTTCATAACGGAAGATCTTCATACCGTTGTTAGCGCGGAAAGAACTCAAAAAGGCTGGTTGAATAACACCAAAGTTACTACGCACATATATATAGCCACCAAACTTCCAAGCACGGACATTAGGACTATCGGTTCGCATTTCAACAGCACCCTCAGGCGCTAAGCCATCCATAAATTGCAAACTCACACCATCTGGAATAATCGATGTTTGATTGCCTGTTGAATACATAGCTTTGGCTGTTGGGCTTCGACCAGGTATACGTGCGTCTACACGAACATCTAAATCACGTTGGCCAGTAGCTAACATCAAAATTACTGGAGCACCCAATCCCTTTAATGTGACCGTTACGTTTCCGAAAGCAGCTGGATCTAATGGTTCGATTGAAAGGATGTTAGTTTCAGGGATTTCGTCTGGCTCTTTTTCGTTTTGCTCACCTAAGCCATCTGAGAAACGTCCACGGTCCAAAGAAATCTTTTCAATGTTCCATGGATTTCCTGAAGAATCGGTAAAGACAATAGTAGATAGCATGCCAGCGCTTAAACGAATTACTGGCGGTTCCTCACCAGGGTTTAATGAAATACCCAAACTACGGGTTTTCGCTTGTGGCGTATTTACATAAGGACTAGAAAGGCTTCGTTTTTGTTGCAACAAAAGTCCTTTAACTATTTTTGTTTGCTCAGGTGTGAACTGCAAACCAACAAGATTGTGAACCTGTCTGTCAATTTCCGATGCTGTATCAACTACCTCAGGTGCAACCAAAGGAGATTGAGCATCCGCAAAAGTATTCGGAGGCATATCAGCAGCATTAACTATTGTAGTTAATGCAGTAGAAGCAAAAAGAGCCAAAGATAATTTTTTCAATTTCATAAGTATCATCCAATTAACGCGCTGGAGTTAACGTAATTGTCTTAACAGCAATACCGTTGTAGTTCAGATAAGAACGTGGATGCTCAACAATAGTAACTGTCGCAATGAAGCGGTGAGTCTCTTTAGGTTGTTTGTCACCTAAGAAGAATTGAGTAGTGATAGGAACACGAACAGTCCAACTAGGTTCTGCAGCATGTAAATCACGGTTTTCGATTTGTGGAACATCAGTAGCAGTAGTTCGCATCGTTAGGTTGTTTTGTACGATTGTGCCAACTGTTTGTGATTGAGCGATTTGCTTCATCAATGAATCTTTACCGCCCTCAGTGAAATACATTGAACCAGCATTGTTAATAACGTCACGCCAGTTCAAGAAATCAAAGTTGTAGACAGAAAGAATTGCACTCTTACCGAATTCAGAAATAACAACGTCAGTAACGCGAGGGTTTTTTGATGCTTCGATTGGACAGATAACCGAGTTATCTACTGTTTGAACAGCTTTGACTTTTGGGTATGCATTAAAGGCAGCAAAAATAATCATCGCAAGAACAGCACTCACGATAAAAGCGAAAAACACGAAAACAAGCCATCGTCTTAACTTTGCAATCTCCTTATCTTTTTCATCCACCTGTTTTCTGAGCCAAAGACTAGGATCACAAGAACCTATTTCAGCGTTTTCATTAGATTTGTCTTTAGACACAACAGCACTCCTATTTCGCTGGCTGATATATAACAGATGGAATTGGACGATCTGATTTAGAGCTAAGCACACACTTAACTGGTGTGCCGTCATCAAAAACCAAAGATTCAAAATCTGTTGTGGTGAGTTTAAAAGCTACAAAACTAAGCGTTGTTAAAACGGTTAAAATGCACAATGAGGCAAACGTACTAACCAACACTCTTAAAAGCCTTGCGTATTTTCTTTTACCTATTATTGATACTTCAGCGTAAGGAGAACCCCATGTTGAAGTAGTCAAATTAGTTTTAGAGTTATCCATTTAGTCAATCACTAAACCCGACTTTAATTCGTCCTTATAATAGTCGGTATTAAACTCATTTGCTATATTAAGATCAAAATAATAAAAGGTATCTAGGTTATTAGCTAAAAGTGTTTTAACAAATTCATGGCTACCATTAACGTTTTCAATAGAATCTAAAGTAGGCTTTATACTAAAACCACTATGGCCTCTCCACTTTCGCCCATAAAAGTTAGAAGCAGTATCTTTACCAGCATGTCCAAAAGCACCAGCTATCACAAACTTATCAATACCCTTTACCTTAGCATTTGCAATACATTGATGCCTTGTACTGTATAAAGTAGGTCGTTGATCTTCATTAGTTAAAACCTTGCCTCTAAGCTTAAAGTAATTGATATAACTTAAACGTAAACGCTCTTGCAGTATTTTAATAAAAGTCTGTTTTTCATCCCATCCAAAGGTATAGCCACTAGTTTTATTTAAACTAGATACCTTTCTCACATACCTATTTAGCAAGTTCCAATAAAGGTATATCTTTTCTTGATCTTCATGTTTAAGGTCATCAAGTATTAAATACCTTTTAAGTCCATTAGCCCGACCATGTGTAGCCTTGCCATTTTCCACAATCATGATCAGTTTTGGTCCTTTTACTGCACAACAGAATGAAACGGAAAACCACTCAACAGGACGCAATCCAACAACAAGATTGGCATCAACAAAAGCAACCATCATCCGATCAAACTCACTAACCCTGGTGTTACTCTCGTTCTTATGCTCGAATTCTCTTACCAAGTAGTTGTAAAACGTGCGTTCAAAGTACTTTGTTTTCAGCTCAGAAGTACGCTTAGGTTTGTCCTTATTAGCTGTATATTTTGTGTTAATGATTCTTAAATATAATTCTTCTAAAAAATATTCATCAAAACCAGCATCTATATCTTCATCATTAATAGAGCCATTATTTAGCTCATTAAGCTTTAGACCGATTCCATACACTAAATATGCACGATATGTTCTAAATGTAGATTCCGCGTAATAACCATTTTCAGATTTAGTTTTAAATTCAGAATATATGTTTTCATATAACATTTTTAAATCTAGCTCTGAACTATCTAAATGTTTATCAATTTTTTGCTTAAGCTCAATATCATATTTGGTCTTAGTAGAATACGGAAAATCTTCTATACGACTTGTGTATTCTTTTAATGTCTTTGGATAGCTATTAGGATTCTCAAAACTGCTCACCACTACCACCCTTTATCCACATGCAAAACATGAGCACATACTACAACGTTAAACACCTTTCTAAAAGTACTCGTTAAAATGTTTTTCACTTTTAAGCCCAATAAATGCGAATGTCTTTTTTGACTCCTCTCTTGTTAGTACAGTGGAAAAATCAAAAAAATGAAGTTGAGAAATCATAAAAACACAGTGGTCCTTTTTTACAGTGAAGTGCTTGATATGCATAGTTTCAATAGTCTTTTGCCAGTTGCGATGCCTTAAATTTTTAGGGAAAAATACGACTCTAAGCCTATCATTATTGCAGTTTAATTGGTGTTTAAGGTGTCAAATCTTTATATTTAAGATGCACAGCACTAAACCATAAGATAGGTTTTTATAAGTAGCAGCTTTAATGTCTTTAAACTTTTAAATTAGGAATGGTATATACCAAGATGCATTTTTTCTTCAAACAGTTTTTATCAATTTATTTAATATTAAAGAAGCTGGCTTATAAATAAATTGCATTATCACCAATAATATTTTTAATATTAATTAAAAAAAGCATATTAACATCTTTATTAATATACTTCTATACTGTAAAATATAAATTACAGTATTAATAATATTTTAATTAAAAAAAGAATAAATGTACTTTGTTATTTTCTGTATAAATTATATTCTAAAAAAAGAACAAAAAAGAATAGAAAAGATAATAAAAAGAAAGAATAAGACTATAAAGGAATATAAAAGACGTCTAGCAAACTATAAGAGCTCATTTACTCTCTATAATTGATTGAAAAAAGTACGTTGTATTTCCATTTCAGATAGGTACTACTAAAAAAAAGCATTGTTTTGGACAGACAATGCACTTAAAAAGAGTATTTTTTACAGATTTGTCTTGTTTAGGCCAGGTACGACTGCCTGAAGAACGCCCTTAGATATACGTTAAAGCTTATAAATTAGGTTTAAGCGAGTGCCTAAAAGTCGGCTTTATACCTTTTAAGGGATTTTTTATAATTAATAAAGTGCATTTTAATAGTTTTTAGACTAAAATCATTTTGTCTTTATACCCACTTAATCCGGAGTAAAAATGAAGCACAATAAAAAGCTTTTAAGCGTTCTTGTAATTGGTTTAATGATGTCTGGGTGTGCTAGTCGTGATGTAACGCAATTAAACGTAGCAAGCCCTTTATCTATTATATCTGAAGCATCTCAAGAGGCTTTAATTGCACAACAGAACTTAAAGAACTCTTCTGCAATTCAAATGCAAACTGTTCAGAAGAAACAAGGTAGCATCAACCATGACCTTTTAAATATCGACTACATAGGCGATCCAATACCTTTAATTAAAAGTATTTCTAGCCAATACGGATACCGTTTTGTAGAAGCTGGTCCTACTCATGAGCTTCCAATTGTTAATTTTAATAAAAAGCGTCTTACTGGTGTAGAAGCTTTACGCGATGTTTCTGCATATTTAAATACTGCTTCGATAACTCTAGATCATCAAAATAAAAGTATTTTATTGACTTATAACTAATACCCTTTAAATCCTTTTATACATATCTGGAGTTTTTATGGACTACTCTAATAATGCTTCATTACAAGAGCTACTAAACCCATCTAACCAGTCTTCTTTAGAAGTTCATGTTAGTAATGTTGAACAGCAAGCTCGTTATGAAGCCATGCTTGAATTAGTTAAGCAAAAAGGTATTAAGTTAGGGATCAATACTTATTTAAGCAACGCTCGTGAGGTCATCAAAAGCCAAGAGCGTAACCTTGATACAATCTTTAACTTTAAACCTTACATGATCAAAGATGTTGTTGTTCCCCCGGTTATTATTGAATCAAAAGATGTAACTGAGACACCTAATGCCATGTCGTACAAGACGACTAAGCAGACTTATAAAATCTTGAAACAAGCTCGTTTCAGTACTCGTGCACCTGATTGGCGTCAGTACCTTGTTTTCCCTACACTTGATAGCAATGTTGATTACGTGACTTTCATTCCGAAAGAAATGTTACCAGCTAACGAACAAGAACGAAAAATATGGAAAGAGACTGCTGCTAAGTCTTATGAAATGGGTTTAGTTGAGGGCCGAAATATTGTTGAAGATGCAGTAGATCGTCTTAAACGAGATTATTTGGGGATGGTTACTTTCCATAAGTTTGTTTTAGAGGGCAAGTTATCAATGCCAGCAATTAGCAGTCAATCACTGGCTGTTTCTTCTACACAAGACACTATTGCTCTTGATATGAAATTGCTTCAAATCCAACAATTACCGCAGTTCAATTCAAATATTGAAACTTGGAAACCAATTCTCCAACCTGAACAAATTGCACCTAGCTATCAAATTCCAAAAATTAACCTTGTTAGCGAACCTTAAGTTCGCTAACTCAATTGGAAGTTTTAAATGCAAATGAAGGTTTCGACATTAAAAGCAAAATCTGCATTATTTGATGTTAACAAGATTAAAGGATCTGAAAATAAGATTCTGACAGCTACCAAAGACATTCGCAAAGACTACGATTCTAGCCGTGGTTTTGGTTTGGCTACATTAACAGCCATAACGACATACAAAGATCCGAAACAAGGGTTTAAAAGTCGCGATGAATTTGAAAGTCTTCTATATGAAGCATTAGCTCATGGTGCTTCAGATATTTTCATTAGTCCAGATCGCCCCATCACAATGATGAAAGACTTGGAGTTATATTCGTTAACACACCGTATTATCAATCGTGATGAAGCTCTACACATCCTAAGAACGATTGCTGATGAAAATGCCTACTTAGTCCTTATTAATAATAAGTTTATTAATAAGGCATATCGTATTCTGCAGAAAGACGCTTCAGGTAAGGAAACTCGTTATAACTTTCGTGTGAACGTATCTCGAACTTCGTATCGTGGATCTGGAGATTCTTTTCAGATAACGTTACGTACAATTTCTGGCATTCCCCCTCACTTTTCAAAAGTGGGTTTAGATGAAGATTTCATTAAAAGATCGCTACCTCACAATGGTTGCTACATCATTGGCGGAATCACTGGTTCTGGTAAAAGTACAACACTAGCTTCAAATATTCGCTATGTGTTGGAAAATAATACTCATATTCGTGGAAATATTTTGACTCACAACGAGCCTATCGAATACGAGTATGACGCAATTGAAAGCACACACAGTATTGTTAGTCAAAGCGAAATCCCCAATAACTTCGAGACTTTTGCGGATGCAAATAGAGAGGCGATGCGTAGACGTCCTGCTGCAGTTGAAATCGGTGAATTGCGAGATAAAGAAACAATTTCTGCAGCTCTAGAACTTTCTTTAACTGGCCACCCTGTTTTTGCAACGGTTCACGCAACCACCGTAGACAAAATTATTCCACGTATGTTGAAGCGCTTTAAGCATGAAGAACATCTTCAGGCTGCAGCTGACATTATTGGTTCAGTTTATACATTGATTGCTCAACGTCTTGTTAAAGATGTGAACGGCAAGGTATTTGCTGTAAGGGAACACTTAATTTTATCACCTCAACTGAAAGAAGAATTGCTTTTAATTGATGATATTCATGCTCAACAGAAGTTTATTCGAGAGTTAATGATTAATTCTGATGGTTCAGATCCAAACATCAGTAAGAGTTTCAGGAAACAAGCTGACGATCTACTCAAAGCTGGTCGTTTGCATGAAGACTACTATTACAAACTGATTTATTAAGAGGCGAATATGGATGATCAATATGCACACTGGTCGCAATTTAGATTAAATCTAATCCTATGGGGCGGTTTAAACGGATATTTGTTTATACCTTTTCTAGCTGTTGTTATTAAGTTTTCCTTGTTCAAACTTATGCTTTTCATCGGCTTGATAGTAGCAACATTGGTTATTGAAAAAGTATTTAAATACAAATACAGCTATATCCCCTCTGCTCTTAGACGCTTAGTTTTTGGGGGCAATAAATACACTAGACGCGGTAGAAGACGTTACTCGTTGTAAATCTTGAAAAATTGAAAGGTAAACTTATGAAAAATACTCAAAATGAAAAACCAGCGATTGAAGAACGTTATATTGTTCTAGGTATTGATGATGGACATGGCGGTACAAAGCTTTATGCTGGTCTAGATCAAGATGGAAATGAAATCAAACTGACTATTCCTAGTATTGCTTATTCAGGAAAAGTCCTCACTGGCGAAGAGGATTCTACTGACTATTATGTGGTTAAAGTTAATGAAAACTTTTATACAGTTGGTAAGAAGATCAATAGTAGTGTTCCTCTGGATACCAGAACAGACGAATACCCGACATCTGAATATAACAAGGCACTAATACACCAGGCAATTAAGGCCTATATTGACCATATCGGAACATATGATGGTAGAGCGTTTGCAATCGCTACTTCACTTCCTGTTAGTCGCTATTACACACCTGAAAAAACCAAAAACATGCCACTTATTGATATGAAAACTAATTTTCTACTCAATGGTGATGTTTGCTTCAACTTAAAAGATCATAAAGCTGGTAAACCGCTTAATATCATTAAAAGACATATTGTTAAATGTGAAGCTCAAACAGCTTATTTTAATGAGATTATTGATGTACACGGAAACGGTTCAGAAGATAGTGATCTTTTAATAAGTTCTGAATGTGCTGTAATCGATATTGGCGGTAAAACCACTGATATTGTAGTCACATTAGATGGAGGAAACATGCTTGATGGCCATCGTTCTACATCACGTAACCTTGGTATTCTTACCATCTATGAACGAATCACTAGCTTAATTCTTGAATCTGGCTATAAAACAGTTAACGCTAACTGGCTAGATTTCGCACTAAAATCTGGAACTTATGGTATAGGATCTCAAGCCAAAGATATTACAGGTTTAATTCAGCAAGCTAAAAACGAATTCATGATCGAATTAAATAACTTTATCTCTAAACAGATCGGTGGAGGCGATGATTTAGCATTAGTATTATTTTGTGGAGGCGGTGCAGCTTTTCTTGAAAAAGAGATTAAAGAAAAGTACGACTTACCGAACGTAAGAATCGCTGAATCACCAGAGTACGCCAATGCTAAAGGTTTATATAAGTTAGCTAAATACATGTATAAAATGTACGCAGAAATCAAATGACAGATTCAAACTACATACAACTATCCTATCAATTAATTCACTTAACAAGAGAAGATCTTGATGTGATTAGTAATGTTAATAGAAATCTACCAGGTCTAGACTTAAACGCTTTTAGTTTAAGTCTGCTGTATTTAGGATTTATCTTTTGTACTGACAAGCAGAAGATTTTTCTAAATGCGCCAGTGCAAAATGAAATAGACGAGACGTTTGCACAGCCTGTACGAATGAAAATAGATAAAAATGCAAATCAAAAACTATTTAATTCAATTAAAAAACATCCTCAAGGAAAGCTTCGTAGAAATTACATAACTGCTGTTTTACATGCTGGTATAGCGGTTCTAATTGAGCTTTCATACCTTTATAAGTTGTATGAAGTTAATGAGGATATGGCAAGCCTATATTCTGTCAATTCTTTCCTATTAAGGTTTGGCTTAAGTACTTGTGTTGAAACATACACCAAGTTTAATACTGCTTACTATGTGTACGATATTGAATATCTTGAAAAAAAGTATCTTGATCATATATCCATACAAATACCAGAAAGTAGTAAGGAGCAAATTGAACAATCACCTAAAAAGCCCGTAACTAATTCTATCAAGAGCAAGGAGGTTCCTGTTCAAAAAGCAGTTAAGATAAAGGAAGCTAAACATACTGAACATAAAAACATTCAGGACCACTCCCCTACCGTTGAAACATCTCAAAATACCGAAACGTCCGAAATTAACAATGCTAAACCAAGTCAAAACGTATCTGAATCAAAACCAGTAACCAATCCAAGTAGTTCGGATTGGCTGAACCAGACTTTTAATCCAGATCTATTATAAAAAAAACCGGCAATGCCGGTTTTTTTCATTCAAAGTTTTGAAACTTCAATCATTCAAGCTCTTAAAAAACTCTTCAATTTTTCTAGCTTTCTCTTCTGTAATATCTGCATCCAAGGCTACTCGCAACTTAAGTACACTCTTACCTTTGGTACCACATTCAGAACTCATAGAACCAAATTTAACGCCCTTATCTGTCTTAAAATCGAATTTAATCTTACTCGGTTGTTCTTCAGTAGTAGCTTCTTCAGTTTTTTCAGGCTTAGTCGCCTTATTTGCTTTTTCTTCTTCACTCAAAATAGCTATAAATCCTTTATGACGCTTGCCCGTGGATTTAAATTCTTCAACGTATTTATCCCATTCTGGTCTTAACAAGTCGAAAATTGCTTTTTCAGTTTTAGTTTCTAAAGCTTTATTTATTGCGGTATTCACTTCTTGAGCAATATATCCAGAAATTAGCTCAGGATCTTCGTTCAAAGAGTCCAAAATGAACTCAGGTAAGTCTAGAATATATTTGAGACGGAAATACTTCGACTTATCAATCGCAAATTTTTCAGTAACAAATTCATAACTTTCAAAAGGATAACCAAACTCTTCACATAATTGCTTGATTTTTAATATGCTTTCAAAATCTGAAAGATTTTGTCTAGCAGTATTATCCAATAAAGCTGTTATAGCAGCTTTATCATCATTCATAGATGTTTTAACTAAAGCAGTAATTCTCTTGAGCTTTAAAATCTCTTTAATTGCTCTAAAACGTCTCTCACCAGCAATTAACTCGTAACGATTACCCTTCTGTCGAACTGTAATCGGGTTAATTTGTCCATTAGTTTCTATATCAGCAGCCAAAATTGGCAACTTCTCATATACACGTTTATTCATGATACGTGGTTGATAAGGTGATGGATCAATTAAATCAATGTCGATTGATTCTAAATGAGATCCGCTAACAATATTTTTTGTTTCTCGCTTAGCTAGTGGGTTAAGACTCCCCTCTTCTATGGTTGGAGTCGCTGTATTTTCTTTTACATCAGTAACTTGAGCATCACTCCCTGTTGCATTAGCAACAGATGTTTTTTTCATGCTTTTTACTTTATCTTTAAAGTTCATATCAGCACCTTATAATTTTTTGTATTCAGAAACCATTAGATCTACAAGTTGATTAATTGCTTGTTTTGCTGGTGTTTCTTTTCCAGCATCCAGATCAAATACGGAACACTTAACATATGATGCTTGACTAAAAACCGTAGCATTTGGAATACAGATTAATTCCTTATTTACCAGTTTTTCTTGCAATTTTGGTTGAGCATATTCATTGCGAATATCTTCAGCCAAGGTAAGATCCACTGTATTACGCTTGTTATAAAAGTTTAGTACTGGCGATAGAATTTTTAAATCTGGATTGCTTGTCTCTAAGTCATCCATAGAGTTAAGTATATCTTCCAAACCCTGAATACTGTATTCACCCTGTAATGGAATTAATAAACTGTTTGATGCTAACAAAGCATTAAAAGTTAGAGTTTCCATTCGCGGTGGACAATCTAACAAAATAAAGTCGAAATCCCCTTTTATCTTTCTTAATACACTTCTAATAATTTCATTAGGAACTGGACTAGAACGCTGAATATTGATTTCAACATCACGAATGTTATTAGCACAAGCAATCAAAGACACATTTTCAAAGTTGGTTTTATCTGGACCTTGTATAACATCGTGAATGTTAATTGTTTTATAGTTTTCAAAAATATCTTTTAGAGTGCCATCTATATCGTTAATATCTGGAACATTTGAAATATGTTTTGTTGCATTACGTTGGCTATCTAAGTCGATTACTAAAACCGTATAACCTAATTTTCCAAGCTTAGCAGCACAATTCACCGTAGATGTTGTTTTGCCCACACCACCTTTAAAGTGGATGCTTGTACAAATATAAGTTTTTCCTGAGTTCTTTTCCATTTTTCAATCACCTTTCAAGTAAAGTCAAACAATACAATATTTGAAAAATATTTAAAATACTTTTTCACTTTATTTTTAATATATTTCAACTTTTTCAATCTATATGCCTAACATGTGTCCATATCTTATGTGTTTTTCATTATCAGACTGATAACAGCTTTAGATTCCTTGGCGTGGATTTTTTCATTATCAGACTGATAACAGCTTTAGATCCCTTGGCGTGGTTTTTTACATTATCAGACTGATAACAGCTTTAGATTTTTAATCGTGGATTTTTTCATTATCAGACTGACAACAGCTTTCGATTTTTAATCGTGGATTTTTTCATTATCAGACTGATAACAGCTTTAGATCCCTTGGCGTGGATTTTTTCATTATCAGACTGATAACAGCTTTAGATCCCTTGGCGTGGTTTTTTTCATTATCAGACTGATAACAGCTTTAGATTCCTTGGCGTGGTTTTTTTCATTATCAGACTGATAACAGCTTTAGATCCCTTGGCGTGGTTTTTTTCATTATCAGACTGATAACAGCTTTAGATTCCTTGGCATGGTTTTTTTCATTATCAGACTGATAACAGCTTTAGATCCCTTGGCGTGGTTTTTTCATTATCAGGCTGATAACGGTTTTTCGATTCTAAATCGTTGATTTATTCATTATCAGACTGATAAAAATGGAGTTGCCAAGAAGAGGGGAGGGCTTACTACTACTTACAGTTAAATAAATGAGTAGACGTTGTGAAATGCACAACTGAAAATGATCTATATTAGCTGAGTAGGGGAGTGCCCTATTCAATAAAAAGACTACCAACAATATTTATAGAGAAATTTATTATATAGGCGGTTAATCCACTTAAATGTCTAGTAGGGGAGGGCTTCTTATTCATTCTTTTTAGTATTTGACCAAGAATACTGGCTTAGTGTTGAGATTGACCTGATTTAAGCTTTAAAAGGTATTAAATGCCACTTTAGTCAAGAGCTTAAAACCAGACTTAAAATCCTTAAAAGGTTTAAGGGGAATTAGATTAAAACCAATATTAACTATATAATACCCAACAATACACATATTAATAGGCTATAAAATGGCAGATCCAAAAGATAAGCTTGTACATGAGAATCATATTTATATATTTACTGTTGTTATGGTTTTAGTGGCTTTTTTTGCTGTATGGTTTGCTTATAAACCTCAAATTGTAGGGTTTTTAGTATACACAAAAGGCATTTTAATTATTCCTCTATGGTGGGTACATAGCATATTCAAAGCTATCGGGCTTAACTACGTGCCTTTACTAAGTGAGTTGGTGTATTCAACAGAACACCTATGTAAACCAACAAACAATTGGCTTCCATTATTTTGTCAAAATAAGTTTAGCGAAGTCACTATTTTTCAAATTTCAAAAGCCAGTCAAGCATGGAATTTATTAATATTTTTGCTGGCAACACCTTGGATAAAGAAAGCTTATGACCGCTTCAACAGCGAGCATCCAGCACGGGGCTTTATCAAAAGCATGAACCTAGAAGAGTTCATAGAGGAACAAATTCCAAACCAAAGACACTTACAGGTTTTTGGTCCATTAGACTTGTCAAAATATGATACGAACAATGGTCATTTTAAAGCGCTAGATTCAACTTATGAGTTTGCAAATAGGCATGAGTTAATTACAGGAACTAAAGAGCGCCTTGTGAACATTACAATCAACGGAGTAACGAAAGAATATAATGATAAAAGTGAAACAGTACCTATCATAGATGAAGAGAAGTTTTTAAATGTCTTACGTGAACAACTAGGGGATCTTTGGATAACCCTTGATAATTCAAAAGAAACATCACCCGATGAATTATCGTATTTATCCGATGTTGATACAATTTTGCTAGCTTTGTATTTACCAGTAGCATGTGCAACCGATGAATCTATGGATGATGAAGAGTTCCGTAAAATCAAAAAAGATTCAACAACATTAATTAATTACTATTGGGATATTTGCACAAAAAATATACCTAACAACCCATTGTTTGCAATTGAAAATCAGTATGTTGAGGGCGATCGTAAGCTTGTAGGGTTTAATTTTGATTTCCTTAGAAAAAGAATTCACAAATACATTAAACATCCCGTTGCTACTAAGATTTTTAAAAACCATGCATATGTAAGAACTATTTTGTGTGAGGTTGTATTAACAGCAAGACAACTAGGTGTAATGCCACCAACAGATATACGCTGGTTAAAACTATACAATCGAACTGCATACGCATTCATACAGAATATTGGTAGACCGTCTTTGTTTAGTGAGGGTTTAGGTCCAATCTCGCATTATCTAATTGAGGTGAAATTAGGGAAGCCATTAGAAGAGCCAGACTTTAACATTGGCCTTGTTGGTTTTGAATACGAATTATTGAGTTTTGCCATGACTGAAGCTAGACAAAAAGCTGCTGAAGATGTGAACAGTATTATTCGAGTAGTAGAGTTTACGGACAAGGAATTAAACAACGGATCTTATAACTCTAAAAACAATGATAAAGATGATTTTAAGTATAGTGACGATCATGTTTTTGATATGGTGAGCGTAGAAATACCACAGGATGAAATACAAAAAAACAAGCAAAAAGGGTTTTAGTCTTAAACTTATAAGTTATAATTGACCGGTATTAAAACACCGGTCTTTTTTATTTAACTATTTTTTTAAAACCATATTTTAACTATACTGCTAAAACATGGCTTAAAAGGTAATACTCTAAAATGCTTTTAAATAATTTCACTAAAATAGTAGCAAGTTGCGCTATTAGTATTATTACAATCTCTACTTACGCTGCACCATCTCAGGACCTTACTTCTAAGATGCAAAAAATGGGCAAAGTAAAAGAAGTTAAACCCTTTAGTGGAGGTTTAACTTCTTGGATTCTTGAGGCACCTAATGGGAAAAATGCGGTGTTTTTTACAACATCCGATGAAAAAGTCATCTTACATGGTACAGCTTGGGATTCTGCTACTAAAAAAAATATATCTGAGCCTCTTAAATTAACTGCAAAAAAAATGAATACACCAGCACGACAACCAACAGCTTCCGTTGGGAATTTGGCCAGTGCATACAATCATCCAGTCTTTAAAGCTGTAAAAACGCTTTCAGGGTTTAAAGAGGGGAAAGCGAATGATAACAACACTGTTTACATCATTTACGATCCACGCTGTAAATATTGTCACGAAACATTCAACCTTTCTCGCTCATACGTTAAAAGCGGTGCAACTATTAAATGGATTCCAGCTTTAGTTCTAAACCAAAGTGAAAACGGAAAACAATTAGCAGCTGGAATTCTTCGTAAACCATCTGAAGATACTATTAATAAAACCTTTAATGGAACAGATGAAGAAATTAACTCAATTAAAGTGATTCCTACACCACAGGAACTTGCTGAGTTGGATAAACACTTAGGCGCTCTTCAATCTATCTTCTTCTATCACGAAGATATTGTTGCAATGCCAAAAGAAGATCGTGAACAGCGAGAAGCAATTCGTAGCGCTGGACAAAAGCCACAGCCACTAACTGCTGGTGTACCAGTTGCTATCTTTGTAAATAAAAAGACTGGAAAAGTTGAAGCTCGTAGAGGAACTTCAGAAACAGCCACTCTTGACTATATTTTCAAATAAGAGGGAATTGAGATGAACAAAACTCAATTGAAAGCTTTCCAATCGATTGTCGGAAACTTTTCACCTTATTTCTCTAAGATAAACAATGAGTCTATGTTTTTAGATTCTGACCTTTCTGGAGATACGGATAGAAATCGCCAGGTGAGCATCTTCAATATAGATGCAAAGGCCACGGATCTACTATTAACGATCAAAGGATTTGATCAGGTCGAGAATAATTTGTTTAGAGGACAAGTTTTCTTAAAGTCTGACGAAAACACAGAAATTCTTATAAGTGAGCCATGCTATTACTTAAACAAAAGCAAGGTTCGTTTCAGTACATATGAACTTCAGAGCTACATAAAGGAAGTTTGGCATCAAGCTCTAAATGAATATAAGGCTGATGTTACAGACAGCCCTATACGTTCTAATGAAGAAAAATACAGCTTATCTTTAGCAGATAGATTCTCTAGTTTTAAAACGTCTTGGCCAGCTATGGGCATTGTAGCTGCAGTAGTTGTTTTTGCTGGAGGCGGTTACTTTTTAGGTTCAGGTACTAATGAGAAAAATGCATCTTCAGAAACAAGTTCGCAACAACTAAGCACATCTGATAACCCTGAACTTGACGGTAAAGCCTTGGCTCTTAAAAACATGGGGTTAGATCCTAACTCAATGGCTTTTGATAACTCATGCTTTCAAGAAAAATAAGGTGAAATATCTATGAGAGCTAGACGAATAGAAAACCTTGAAGCATTACAGCTAAAGGCCTCAGAAATAGCACAAATAACCGTTAAAGAGTTGGAAGCACGACACTATTTAGTTTGGTGGTTGAGCTCATATGACCGAAACATGAAACGTGGCTATAACAATGAAACCATTTGCTTAAGCACCTATCAGGTGAATGAGTTTTGTTTTTCATATGCAATCACAAGCGAAGTTGAAAAGTTTTATTTACTAATACAACCCGAAAATTGGTTTTTAAATGATTTAACTTTCGAGTCTGCTTCTATAGATGAAAAAGGCTTAGTTTTAAATTTAGCTGAAGTAAATGATCAGTTATTCAAGCTGTATATATCGCGAATGCAAATCAGATTTAATCTTGATGAAATTCATGCTGAACGTTTAACACACGCAAAGAAATATGCAAAAGAACTGGTCTTTATTCAATACAACCCACAGAAAAATCAGGTCATGAATGTAGGTGTTTCTATCAATTTAGAAAACAACACAATCACTCGAAAATCATCAAATCAAACGGCAAAAAATAAGCGCTTGAAAGGGGCATTCTAATGAAGAAATCAAACTATTTTAAGGTAATTGGTGCAATAGCAGTTTCAACAGTTGTTTCACTTGCTTATGCTGGCTTTACTGAAATTAATAGTTCTGGAGACATTGTATCTAAAGACAGTGCAAATGCTTTACGCACCAGTTTTTCAACACCAAATCAAAATATACCAGCGCCATTACGCACATATTCACTATGGGATAAGATCTCAGAGACAACCAAATATAATGGCACAGTACAACCAAAGCCAACACCTGTTGCAATTGAGAGTACATCTTCTCAAGCACAAAATATTCAAAGCAAGAGCAATATTAATGTGGCTAACATAGAGAGCCAACAGGAAATCAAAAGATTACAGGCAGCACTAAAAGAGAAAGAAACTGAGAATAACAAGCTCAAATATTCAAACCTTGAGATGCAAGTGCAAGTAGTTGAACTAAAAAGCGATATAAACGAACTGAAGCAACAAGTTAACTTTTTAGCAAGCCAGATGCAAATTGTTGAAAGCGATGTGCTTGTAATGAAAAACAAAAAACCAAGTTCTTTTTTAGCACGAAATTAAGCAATGGTTGTGAAGAAAATTACTCAAAAACCTACCAGTGAACAGCAACGAGCAATTGATAAAGCAACACGACTAAAAACCAGTTTTAAATTGATTGCTTTTGCTGGTACTGGTAAGACTACGACATTGATCCATTGTAGTAGTGCTTTGCAACAACTAGGTAAGCTTGGACTATATCTATCATTTAATAAAAAGATGGCAGATGAAGCTAATCAAAAATTCGCTGAATATGGGCTGAATTCAGTCACATGTTCTACATTCCATTCTCTAGCTTACAGAAATATACCTGGTTGGCTGAAAAATAAGATTAACAAACCTACGTTACTTCCTAAAGATATTGTTCAAAAGTTTAAGCTTGAAAACATTCGATTTCAGTACAACGGGAAAAACCGACAACTCACCGATCTAACATTAGCGCTGATTATCCTTAATACATTACGTTATTTTTGTATGACAGTGGATCAGACTGTTACCAATGATCATGCTTACATAGCTTTAAAAGAACAAACATCAATTAAGCGCAATGACGTTCTTGAAGATAAAATCACTTCAATTGCGAAAATGATCTGGAATGATGTAGTTGATCCAAACGGTGATTATGGTATTACACACGATTACTATCTCAAGTGGTGGGTACTGCAAAAACCACAACTTGATTTTGATTACGTGATGGTAGATGAAAGCCAAGATAGTGACCAATTAATACTAGACGTACTCAAACGTCAAAAAGCAAAAGTTATTTTTGTTGGAGATCCATACCAAAGCATATATGGCTTTAGGGGTGCGAAAGATATTTTACAGAACCTAGATCTTGAAGCATTGTACTTAGAACAGTCGTTTCGGTTTGGTAATGCAGTTGCAGATATAGCTAATCTACTTCTCAATAAACTTTTTGGTGAAACCAGACAGTTAAAAGGTTTACCAAGTAAAACGTCAAAAGTTACCACTTTCAGTACATCAAGTTATGCACCATCTTCATTGAACGCGATTATTTGTAGAACAAATGCTACGGCTTTTGAATACTTTTTTAAGTTTCATGGCTACCTTAATGGCGAAAAGAAAATACGTCTTGAGGTTGATGGAAAGCGCAGTAAAGATATTTTCAGTGGGATTTTTCAACTGAGAGCAAATAAACGGCCAACGTGTAAAGAGCTTCAAAACTTTTCTTCCTACCAAGAGCTTGTGGACCATATACAAGTGTTTGGAGAAGTGGAGGGGGCAACTACAGAATTAAAAACCTTTCTGGATCTAACAAACCAATACTCATGGCAAGTGATTGAGTGGGCGTTAGAAAATAGTATGGCTGATGATGAAACTGACCCAAAAAACACTTTGGTCATTAGCACATCACACAAGAGTAAAGGTTTAGAGTGGGATAATGTCCTAATCGCAAAAGGCTTTAACTATAAAATTCTCGATAAAAAGCTAATGATTTCTGCAGATGAAAAACGGCTGTTGTATGTGACCGTAACACGAGCCAAAAACATATTATTTACAGATGGCATTAATGATTTATTGGAACACTTAAATTCAAAAAATACGGAGATTTCAAATGCCTAATCAAGTTGAAGTTCTGCAAAATAGAGTGTTTCAGGCATGTCACAATGCTAGTTATATTCGCGGAGAGTTTCATCACGAACCGTATATCATGGAGCTTGTTAAGAAAAAGGGCTCACAGGTCGCAGATATAATCACACCACTTCTTGAAATGTTTCATCTAATTGAAAAGGAAACAAAGTCAATCTTTAGTTTCACGGAAGATTTTAATTTCAAGCAACGCCATTTTGAACCAGGTGTTTATCTCAAAACTAAAGAGATATTAAATGGTGTAGAAACGTTCGATGGCCTGGCTATCGTTGATATTCCTTCAGGATCTTTTAGAAGCATTGTCATAGATTCAGGCGGTGGAATTGCTTCAAGTAAACATACAATTGAGCAGTTTAAGGAATTAAAGGGGAGATATTTAATTCCATTTTATTTTGATGGAATATATGTGCACCCTCACTGTTATACATATTTTTTCATCGAAAATGATATTAAGAGGGTGATGCCCCTTGAGGCTTATGATTCAAGCAAAGTAGGAAATGAGCAAAACATGGGCTTGCATTGGGTAGAAGAAGCAATTGAATACGGTAATCTTCACTTTGGGTTTGAAGTTGAAACACCAGATACCGAAACAATTATAGAAAAAGTCTAAAACCAAACGACAAAAAAGGGCATCTTATAGATGCCCTTTTTATGTTTTGAAATTAATAAGAAAGGTCGATTGCCACTTGTGCTAAAGATGTAAAAGCAGAGGATTCACACATAAAAGATTGACGAATAAAAAACGATGGATTGTATGAGCTCACCATAGTTTGACTATCACAGTTTTGGCTAAATTTAATATGTTGTGTATTGATTGCTTGCCAAGCTGCAGCATTTTTTTGACTTTCCGCACGAACGTCTTTGATGAAACGTGTTAATGATTGGTTGTATGGTGTATTGCACTTAAGTTCTGGTGAACCGTACTCAGAATCACGCGCTTCATTATAATTAAACACGCATTTTTGATACTCAGCTTGTACCTTGTTATAAGCTTGAATAGCTTCAGCTTTGGTCTTATAACCAGCGTTGGCAGATGACGTAATAATGGTAGCAGCACATAACAAAGCTAAACTTAAAAACTTTTTCATAACCTGATCCTTTATTACTTCATTAATGCCGGAATAAACATTGCCCAACCTAATTTATTGGTCGCTTTACATTGCATGCTTAGTGTTTTGTACTTTGCAGTCTGGCCAGCGTATAACTGATCGCAGTTAGCAAGTAACTGAGTAAAGTTTCGATTGTGATCAGCTAGAACACGCGGAGCTTCTTCATTATTAATATATTTAGAAGCAAGGCTACCAAGCTGACTTGCGCGGTTATAAACATTTGTATAGCAATTTAGGTGTTTTGCATCAAATGGATCGTTAGAAACCGCAGCACATTTAACGTTTACTAAGCGCAGTTTTTCAAGTTCAGCACGAATAGAGTCTGAGCTAGTATTAGCACTAGCATTAAAAGATGCACATGCTAAAAGGCTAAAACCCAATAAAGACAAAAATCTGTTTTTCATAATATTTCCTTTAATTGCTCTATTAAGGGTATTCAGAATAGTAAGGGCATAAACGCATAACAATACCTTCAAATGTAACGGCTTCAGCTAAAGTCACAACACCATCTCGAGGGTTTCTATCGAGGTTTCTGTTCGCATTATATTCACGACTAGGGCTTTTATATGGTCCACCTAAAACTAGAGCATAAAACCCAGCTATTGTTTTATTATTATAGTCGCTTTTACGTTGTCGTGCTTTTACTGCAAGATATAAATCTAATAATTCGACTTGTTGTTGAGCACTCAGTGTAGTGATTTGCTTAGGGTTTGATTTAATTGAAGCTGGTATTCCTCTCGCTGTTAAATCTGAAGCATTAATATCTGTTATACCAATTTTAGTCCATTGACTTAAACCATATGCACCAGCGTTGTTGTCAATTTTAAGATTAAAACCGGCAGATTCAAAACCAAGAATAGCTGCAACGTCATTAGGGTTATAACCATGTTTTAAAGAAACACGTTTAATACCATCTTTAACCGCACCAAAAGCACCTGGTATACCCCAACCACATTTACGATCTGGAGTACCTTGTCCACCTTTTAAGATTTGTGCATCTGAATAAACTTGCCCGTTTCCACCTTCCTCAAAAAGCTGTTTCATTTCAACTACTGCTACTTCAGGAATAACAGTTGGTTGTTCAGCTTTCGTATAAAGTTCATCTACACGGCCAGAATAGCGTTGAGTTTCTGACGCTGTATAAGCTGCCAAAAGAGCCTCTAAGCGTTCATTTTGTTTATGGATCTCTTTAGTCAAATAGTTTTGTGCATTGATAATGTTTAGCTTTTCAATCAAAAGCCCCATCATCGACATAGTTGCTAATTCATTAAACCATTTAGAGTTGCCATAACGTCCAGTACCAATGTTTTCAATTAATTCTGCTGGCGTAGAATTAAGTGCACCAATATCAAAACCCACATCATCAGCCGTACCACCAAAAATAGTTCTAGGCGGTGCATATTGAGCAACATCATTTGCATAAATGGTACCGCTTGCAGCTGCTTCAGGTGAGATAGTACCGTCAGCAATCATTTGAGCGACTTGCACTTGTGCAGATCCATAAGCATCCATCGAAACATCGCCACTAAATGCAAGTGCTGGAAGCTTTTTGCCTTGTTTTACTGCAATGCCATCTACCGATGAAGAAACGGGGAGGGTGATTCCTGTTGATGATGAATATAAGGCATTCCATTGAGTCCTAATGGTGTTACCCAAGTACGGTGTGTATTTGTTTTCTAATGCTTGTCCTTGTGGCGAGACACTAATCACAACGTCTTGAGGTAAATATGGCGTAGGATCTGTTAACTTATATTCAGAACTACCCACATATGGCGCAGATCCTTTAACGCGTTGCTGAAGTGCAATGGATGGATTTTTAAAAACTTGATCTAAGTTTTTATTCAGCCAAACATCTAGCCCACGTTTTGCCTTTACACCATATTCAATGTGCAAATGCACGGCACATGAACCACAGCCTTTATTTGACATGTGTGCGATGTTTTGACCAGCTTGAATACGTTGACCAGGGTAAGCGTTATATTTTTTTTGATACGATGGATCAGTATGGCGATACATGATTCGATCGCCAGTATCCATCTGCATAATTAGTGGGTTAGTGGTTGATTGGTTGCTTGCACCAGATGAACGTGTGTCATAAGAGACAATAGAACCTGAACCAATTGCTTTAAGTGTAAGGTCATTAGGATTCGCACGACTAATATCAATACCGTTATGACTACCAGCAGCGCCCCCTCGCAAACGAAATTCACCAAAACGACCAGCACTACGGCGCCCATCATTCGGCATGATCGAATATTTATGGAAAATCATTTTTTGAGCGTTGTTAGGAACTTTTGCCGTATTAGCATTTGTAGCGGTTACGTTTTCAGAAATAGGATCGGCGTTAGCGGTATAAATAAAAGCCGAACAAGTCACTAAAATTGCGACTTTAATGCCACAGCTCAAGGGCTTTAATTGAAATGAGGGTTTAAATTTCATAAGTGAATCGCCAGGCTTAAAGGAAGTTCTTAAAATAAATTAACTTCTTATTAAATGTCCCTAATAGCTAAGTGGACGGATTAAGTATATACGATTAAATACTTATTTTATACTTTAAAAAAAGTTTTTAGGTTTTGTTTTAAGATAGTATATACATATAGCGTTAATCTTGTTGATAGGTTTAAGAATAAGGTTACATGGTTTTAATATTTCAATTTAATAAAAGTAGTGAGGTATCTAAATATGTTAAATCACGCACACGTTTTAAGCGCTACTTTCGACCAAGCGATTGACCGTGCTTCAATGGGATTAGACTTTTTAATCCAAAACAAAGTACACATGAAGAATGAAAATGCCTTGTTAGCTCACATTGAAATGCTAGAAAACAGAATCAAAGGTATTACAAATCAGTACAACGAATTGGTTACTGAAGCGAACGCACACATTGATGACGTTACAAGCAAGCACAATGAGCTGGCGAACAAGTACAACAATGTTTGCGCCCAAATGAAAGCAAAAGACATCGAGCTTAATAACAAGCAAATTGAGTTAGAAGAAGAGCGTATCAACAACTTTGACTTACTTGTGCAAAACCGTTCATATAACAATTTGAACCGTGCTTACAGTCATGCAGTTGGTCAGCTAGAGAAAGATCAACAGCAACTTGTTAATATCGGCGTTCGTAGATTTATTTTTAACTCTACAAACAAAAACAACATTCAGAAAATCAACTTTTAATTATGAATATTTTGATAAAAAAAATGGTGCTTATAAAGCACCATTTTTTATTGTCTAGATTTTAAGGTTTACCTTTAAACTTAGACAGAGTTGAACTTAAACCTGAACGCACACGATTAGTCATAGTGCTACGGCCAGAAATATTAGATTTCTTGGTTGCACTAGAACTAGCACCAAAACGTGCATTAGGAGTCGAACCAGTACCATACGTATAGCCAGTACCACTTGCAACATTCACACTACCGAAAGTAGAACCAGTCTTAGATGCTGATGCTTTAGCTACACCACGATTAAACGTAGAAGCTGTTTTTCCGTAAGCATTTGCACCATATAGACCACCACCAGTAGTAGGCGTATTATTTGTACCACTTACACTTGTAGCACCCATACCGAATGTAGATTGACCTTGGCTTGGGGTAGGTGATGTTGGTTTAGCACCAAGACCAGTTCTACCACCCGTACCACCAGTGACACCACTTGGAGTAATACCACCTGTACCACCAGTTGCAGCGCCAAAAGAAGCGGATCTAGCTGGCATGTTTACAGGGCTATATGCAGTCGTACTACCAGTACCGCCTAATGTATTACCACCTGTACCACCATTGCCACCACCACCACCTTTCGGATTATTTGGACCACCCTTACCACCATCAGGACGTCTACCAGGCGGTAAAGGACGGCGAGATGCTGGAGATGGACCAGACAACGTACTTGCAGCGCCACCAAACTTTTGAATAGCTTCTTTTGAGTTTGTTTCACCCCACTGACCGCCATTCAATCCAGAACCAATCCATTGTTGTACTTGGTCAGCAACACTAAATACCAACCCGTAAATCAGGTAGATCGCTGAAGTCATCAAGAATAGATATAAGAAGAACTTCCAGATAAACGTAATCAGCTCAGTAAAGATAACTGTAAACGTATTAGATGAATAAGCGATGCTCATTGCACCTTGGTAGCTAAAGAACATATCAGTAAGCGTAACAAGAGCTGGCCCGATAATAATTTCAGCCATCCAGAAACCAACAATGATAAATATTGGTCGCATGAACAACGTTAATACCGTGACATAACCTTGTGTTTGGCTACCGACAAAAGTACGCTCAGGGATCATGTGCATTAGCGCCCATAAAGGCAAACCACACACAGCGTATAGGATATGGATGATCCAACCTACACAAGCTAGACCAAAGAAGATCATTGGCATATATGGAATAACAACCGCCATCCACACACCAAGAATCGTCAAATACGTTACTAGCTGACCAAGGATAGGAGCAAAGATATTTTCAACGGCATATTCTAAAGCGTTGGTGCCTTCTTCAGTTACGCCCTTAAGCCCTGGTACCCATTGAACAAGAGCAGAACCAGAACGAGCAGTAAGCACGACTAATTTCATGCCGACAACAGTACCTTGAGCCACAGCTTTATAGACTAAGATTGCTTCACCAGTATCTTGAATATTACGGATAACATTCGTATTGCGGTGCAATGTAGTAGGGCTGATATTTGAGCTTGACGAATTATTATTTAATAATTCCGCATCGCCTTTTTCACCGACCAATACACCCATTACCAATGATTTAGTAATGTTTGTTGCCCAAGCAGAACCATATGCCGAAAACTTTTGATCGATGTTGGATACTTTGTTTGAGTCACCACCATCGGTAGACATTGATATTAAGTTGGTAGAGTCGGCAATATCGCCGTTTGCCACCCAATTATTGTTGGATGTAATGCTACCAACAGCATTATCCATTGCAACATAAACGGTGTTATAAATTGCTTCACCTTTTGAGTTGCTCATGATTGCTGAATTCAGTGTAGGAGGGCTGAACGTCCACAAAGGTTCAGTAATATACTTCTCAACAATAGCGCGATATTGACCTACTTTAATACGAGCTTCAGGCGTCATCATCCAACCGCGCTGATTTAGCGTATTAACAACAGTTTGAACCGCAGTATAGCCATTTTCAGAAGTCAGAACATTATTCGTTACGGTATGACTCTTATTCACATAATTATCAACTAGCGCATTGAAAGCATCCATAGCAGCTTTACTAATCGGGAATGTTCCTTCCTGTTCAGTGGCATTAGGGCTTACTTGATATGCGATATACCACTTTTCTAAATCGATAAAGAATTGACGATATAGATTGTTCTTTTCTTGTTGTAACTTAGCTTGAACATTTGCCAAAGCAACGTTGATCTTGTTTTGATCTGATTGGCGAAGTTTATAAACAGGAATGTCCATTAACTCAGCATTAACCGCAGCTGGATTAACAACGTTCATTGAAGCACCGCCACAGATCGGCTCTTTTTTGCCCCCAACTTCTAAACGGCTGTCAGCGTAAGCGAAGTTATAAGTAACAGATGTCCAGTTACTTGCAGTTTTAGCGGTTTTATCAATGTAGTTTTGCTTTTTCTCTACTGCAGTCATGCTAACACCAGGATTAGCATTCGCCCCATAAGCACCATCACTAAAATAGCGCCCGAATGCTGGCGGTAGAGTATAAAACTCTTGGTTTAGAACGTTAATACAATGCAACTGGCGAAGCATAACAGGCGCATTTTTCCTAAATCCAAAGATGTCACGCTGATGATCGTGCGTATCTGACAAACTAGCCGAAGCCATTAAGGATTCGCCTAACGTTCTATTATTAATTGTATTGGATACATTATTTGACCATAGCACCATACCTAGCACGACTACTTGAATGAAACAGTAGCCGGACGCCGTAGGTAAAAGTAAAATAATCGAATATAATATTCGGGAAAACATCGTAGTGACTTTTGAATCTTTCCCGAAAGCTTCACCGTCCTGGGCGCTTTTCAAAAGTGCTGTTAAACCAATACCGATCGCAAAAACCAAAACCAACGACATTGCCACACTAGCTACACCGCCTAATAATATATTAGTGAGTAAACCTGATGATGGTACTGTCGAGGCTGGTCCAGACGCATTGATAAACGCATTGATGAAGTCGTGTCCAAAGATAGATGAGAGAAGAGTAACGGCTTGGTCGCCATCACAATTCGGATTTGTCGATTGACAAAATAAACTCATAGCTAACTCACCGTTTTTCTTAATGCTTCTTATACATCGCTTACTTAAGACGACTAAAAGCAAAGTGTTATAAATTACAAGTTAGACGTTTAACTAAAAGGCTTAATACCTTTTAACCAAAGAATCATTAAAACCATTTTATTACAAATAACAATGGTTTTTAAATTAGCAATAATGTACCACAAAACTGTTATTGGTATATACAGAAAGTTTAAACATGACTTGCTAATTGTTTTAAAGATTTAGTTTAAATACAAGAGACTATTATGGATAAAGCAAAGTTTACATCTCACTTAATTTTACTGTCGGAAATTAAGAAATCTGTATCTAAAGATATGGGGAAAGATATAACTGTTTTAGAGTTATCCTACATACTCAACCAAAGCATAAATCCTTTAATGGCAATAACTTATAAAGAAAAACTAGATAAAATAAATACTTTTGAATTAGATCCTATTGAAGTTCTCAAAAAACGGAAGAACCTAAAAATATTAAAAGTATTAAACCTCATGCTTACGTTAAATCTAGACAAAACCATTAAAAAAGACGATATAGAAAGTTACAACGAGTATAAAGACAAGTTTTTAGAGAACATCGCAACAATAGGTTTAGACAGATTAGAGCAAGAAGCGTTAAAGGTACAAATTGAAAATTTATTGAAGTATAATTGGGTATCTTAATACATCTCTTAATTTTAAGATTCTGACTTTAATAAAGGGTTTAAGCCAAATGGAAAACATACAGAACGAAGAAGATATACTTCAAGACGCGACCAGAGCCGTTTTTAATTGTGGCACTAGTTTTAGTGAAGCTAAAGTAGTTTCCCTTACTGACGAGTTTAACCCACAACCTACACTACAAACACAACGAACCAACCTAAAATATATCTACGACAATAAACTACCGAATGAAATTGGACGTCAATTAGCGCAAGAACCAGAATACCAAGAAGAAACACGTTCATTACTTGTTGGTCACTTTAAAGAAATGGCTCTAGAAGATTTAATTGAGCAGCAAGATTACCAAAACCGCTACAAACAAACAGATCCAGAATTGGACCAAGACAATGAATCTGAAAACAATATGGATAATGAATACACATCACGCCCACCAGAGCCTAGACCTTGGTAAGCCTAACCATTAAAAAGAAAATGCCCGAATGATGGGCATTTTTTATATCTACGTAATATCTAGCTTCAAAAGTTCAGATGGATCTATGCGCTGACGGAATGAACATGCGAGTTCTTTTACAATTTGATTTTGATATTGTTTGCGGTCGAATGTGTCAAAAGCTGAAACCTCAATTTCAGGATCAGTGATTGCATTTAGAAGATCCTTGGTTGCATTGAGTGATGCTGTAGGACAAACATAGATAAGGTTAAGCACTGAAGTACGAAGCAAAATATCTAATAAGTGATATTTGGGCGGTTCCAGTTCCTTATCTACATTAGAAAAGTAGTTCACAAGATAAATGTCATTTGATAAATGCAGATTGATATTGTCAATGAGATCTTTGGTAACACCGTCAAGAATGCCATTCACCTTCAACAAAAGTTCAGTGTTTTCTATGTCTTTAATTTTTTGCGTATCGACACGTTCATTAAATAAGTTGTTTAGATTTCTCAAAAACTTTGGTTGTGGCGCCGTAGTTTCAAAATACATCTGATTTTTAATACGGTTCTTCATGTAAGTTTGGATCATCTTAGCTTCAGAAGAAAGAAACTCAATCTTAAACGTGTCGTATGACACTAGATCAATAAATACTTGCTGGCCAGCACCCGACTTAATATCAAACCAGTTCATAAAAATACTGGCTTTGAGTGATTTCAATTGTTTAAGAATAGCCGTCTTCTCAAAATCATTCATATTGAAGTAGCTACTTGAAAAAGTATCGAGATAAAACTTCCATTTATCTTGCACTATATTCCACGCTTGATTAATAGAAATGATTGGAGCATCTATAATTTCATCTTTGATGAATTTTGACAGCTCATATAATTCATTTAAACGTGCTTGGTAGTTGAAGTCTTGAGTAATCACATTCTTTTCTGATGTTGTGGACTCAGAATCCTCAAGATCCGCACCAACCAATAAATAAGCATCGGTTACTTTTGGTGTTTCCTTATTTGACGGTGCTGGTACTGGAGCACTAGAAAGTTCAGTGGAAAAAGTTTCATCATCTTCCGCTGGCGTATACGGCGGTGTAGTCTCTTCATTAGGAGAACGTGCGTCTGTACGTTCAGCAAAAAAGTAAAACAATTCTTCTTGCGGTGCAACTTTAAACGGCGTCACATTATTATTGATGATTGCTTTTACAATATGGTTTGCCAGTTTAAGCGTGTAGGATAGGGCATGTATATAAAGCTCTAATGTTGCAAAGTTACTGGTATCAACTTCATTAGCACCAAACCAAGATAGGTTACGCAGTTCAAGCCAGCTCGTGAAAGAAGCGTGAGAGCTATTAAAACTTAGATCTACGGTCTTGGACAAATAGATAAAAACGCAAAACAAAAACCTATTTTTGTACTCATACTTAAATACATCAGAATCGGTCCAGATCTTATTCTCAATGAGAGCAAGAATGTAATTTAAAAGCTCATGGTGTTTAATCGAATCGATTAAGTTGTCTGGTAATACTTTTAGTTTATTAAGGTGTGGTTTTACAGGTGCATCATTGGATGGTTTAAGGAAGTGGTAGAACAAGTTAAATGTTTGCGTATCATCTATATCAATTACAGGTTCATAATCATCTTCATCTACGTTATTTAGATCCTGTTGAATATCGACTATTTGCCCGGTGTGACCTTCTGAACGGTCAATCTGGCAGATACTAAAAAGAACAGGCAAAACCCCGACAATATTACGGTTGTCAATTGTTTGATAGTGGGTATCAAAAAATATCGTATCAGCTAAAAACGTACCTTTATGATAGTTGAGAAAGAAGAATAGTACGTTATTTAAAGAACGGTGATTTTCACCAGAAGAGGTGTTAGAAGTAGCGTTAAAGTCATCGAAAAAAACTAAATTTGTATCCATCTAAAAATACTTTAAACCACACCCTTAAACTATTACTAATAAGCATATAAGTTTTAAGAGAGGGTTTAAAGTTAATTTTAAATATATTTAATGGAGTTTAAGACATGGGGCTTTGTAAGCGCTCTACATTTGATGAAAGGTCAGAAACATCTTGCTCTAAAGTCATTGCCTGGTCTATCGCACGTTTCATTAAATATTCTTGATTAATTTCTTTAGGCTCTTTACGAGTAGCATTCTTTTGTTCTTCTTCTAATTTGAAACGTTCAAAAGCGAAAATAGAACGAATAATACATAAGCTATCTTCAAGTAGGTCTGAATGCACTTTAGGAAAAATTAGATCAGGATCTAAATCAGATGCGACTTGGTTAAACAGCATAAATTGATCGCGATGTTCGATAAGAAATTCATCATATGTACCGAACTCAGATTCGATCATATCTGGACAATTTGCGAGAGTAGAGACTTTCGTATCTTGTGATAACAGAATTGAATCACCTGATGGCGCAACTAAAGCATGAATAGGTTGTTCTGCAATAGGAGCCAACAACACTACAGTAAATGGGCGTGTTTGGTTTTTCATGGTTAGTCCTAATTAATATAAAAAAAGCTTTGGCCAAAAAGTCTATTTTGAAATTTTGGTAGGTTAATGGAATCGAATAGAAGGTCCGTCTCTTTAGTACACTTCTGATTAATTAGATAAATGATATTTTGAAGAAGTGCAATTAATTTAAATGGACTGTTGTATTCATTGAATATGGGTGCAGCAATGCAAAGAGTCTTTTTTCTATCGGTTGATAATGCCCATGGGTTCACCAGGGTAAAGCTCACCTTGGCATTATTATGTTCAATTGGTCGTGCATAAATATCAAGAACATCGGATAAAGTAGATACCTTTAATTCTTTTGAAATGTCAGTAAGAATCTCACTGACTTGAAGCGCTGTTTTATCATGAATATCGCTTATAGTGATGCAAACACCACTATTACTATTCATTAAATTTGCATAAAGAACTTCAATAACCATGGACTCGTCTTTGGATAAATCCTTTAAATTGGCATTGACTAAATCTATGATCCGATCTGATTTTTGTTCAAGTTTAATTTGAAGCAAAAGCGGTTCATTCTTTTTTGAAACAGGGAGTACTTTATAATCGCTAAGATTGTAATTTAACCGCTTCATTTCAGTAATCAGTGTTTCTTTGGCATTATCAAAAAGCTTCTGATCTCTCTTGGTTAAACCAATAACAAAATTTGTAGACATGAGTATATTCATGATCCACAAAGCAGTAGATAAGGATAAAACACTATCCTTAACAACTTCTGAATCTGAATCAGAAAACCCAGATATTTGCTTGATTTTGTCGGTTATCGAAATCATGTGAACCCTTGTTTAATTCGGCATTTTCATCTGAAACTTTGTCAAAAAGATTAGTTTGATTAAGTACGTCTTGGATATTTTTTTGTGGATCATCACTGAGTAAACATTGGAATAGGGCGCTAATTAAAGTAGCAAGTGATGTTCCATAGTCATTGGTACACTTGATTAACTGGCCAGCATCTAAGCAAATTGGTGTTTCATCATCATAAAGCAAGTGTAATTCTGGTGATTCAGCATAAACCAACTTTACATGAGTATCCGTGATGATTAACTCAACTTCTAAGTACTCATTATTTTCAACAAAATATTTAAAGCGCAACATCAATGCATCATCGCCACGTTCTATATATACAATTTGTCGATCGGTCGTATTGGTATGGCTGACGAATCTATTCTCTTTTGTGATCTGATCAATGTAGTTCAAAAAGATGGTTTTGAGTGACGCACTTAAAATACCTTTGGCAGCGAGTTCACTTTTCAAGTAAGGCAGAAAGTTTTCAAGATTTTCATGCAATGGTTTTTGCATTCGATCATCTCCAATGGGATTAATAAAAGGGCATACACATCAAATGTACAGCGACTCAGTTATGACTATTTCGTTACAACAGTTACTTAAAAGACTGCAGACTGTTTGACTTATAAAACTGATACTTTCGCCACACTTTTAATTCAGAAATATCTAACTTGTTTCTAAATCAATATGGCTTTATTTGATTATAAAGCCACATTGAAAGTTTAAATATTTAAAAATTATTTTTAGTATATACCTAAATCTAAGATTTAAAATGGATCTAACTTTTAACTGGCAAACTTTGTTGCTTTGGTTAAAAGGGTTAAGTCTTCATGGAATTGATTTTTTAAAAACCCATAGTTAAAAACGTAACTAATAAAGGTGAAAAACTCTAATTGGTTCGGTATTTTGTCTTCAAGAATACTGACCTCTAATTGCAATGTTCCTGTTGCACGTTTCTTAGAATGAAACTTAAGACCATCAAATGTTTGACCGTAATAAGTTGATATTTCCAAGAAAACTAAACGGAAAAAATAAGGGAAGATTTGAGAAACAACACGCTCAGGATCATCAATTTGAGTTAAACGTCTACCGTTGTGATATTTAAACTTAATACCATCAGCCATACTTTTTTCTACCAACAGGCGAATATAGGCATGACTACGAGTAATCATGCTTTTAAGTGGCGTTTTTGCTTCATGAATATTTTCGTATTGCATTTAGTTATCTCACATCTCAAGTCTTAATTGGTCAGCTTCATTTTCTTTTTCAATCGAAACTTCAGCAATAATTTTTTGGGTATTTTCGTTTTGCAGATCTTGATCAAATATTTCATTCACACAAGTTTCGACTAATTGTTCAGTCAAGTTTCTGCAGATCTCAAACTCTAAACCTTTAGGTTGTACGGTAGGGTAGCCGTCAATTAAAAATGAGTTTTTCATTTCATTTTCATTTGAAACTTTAGAGTACAAATAAGTCTCAAAATAACGAGCAAACATTTCGGTACTGGTCGCGTAATACGGCGTTGCACGATTTTCAGCACTGTCGATATTTAAACAGTCCTTTTTATAACGCGATAGATTGTCACTAAAACGAATATCACCTACGTTAACTTCAACGTCTTGCGACTTATCAAAGAAGTTTTGCATTTGAGTATGAGGATTTTTAACTCCCTCAGGCATGTACTTCTCTACCAGGTTATAGAACTTGTATTTAGATGACTCTATCAAGTATTCAGATAGGTTTTGCGATAGTGTTTTTAAATCCACATTCGCTGCGTTCGCAACACCTGTAATTTTTTCTTCCAAACCGGTTGTAGGTAAATGATGTTCTGGCTGGCGCATATCATTAAGTTTTTGCTGATAGCGCTCAAACGACTTAAAGCTTATAGCATTAATGTCAGTGTTAATTTTAGAGACAATGACATCCACCTTGTCTTGAACTGTACTGAAGAAAGATAGGTTTGTATCAGCTTTATATTCACGCTCATACTTCTTCAAGTACTCTTCAATTTTCTCAAACTGACGGCGAATGAGATCTTCATAGTGCTTTTGGTGCCAGTCAAAGAAGCTGTTTAAGGTTTTGCGCGTAGAATTAGGATAATTCTCTTTATTCTTAATCACTTCATCATGCATTGAATCAGCAACAGTGTGGTACGCCTTGATTGCAGTCTCAGCATTCTCATGAAGTACTTGACCGTAATTTTTCATTGGCTGAACTGGCTCATTCATCATCGCACGATGTACCTTTTCAAAAGCACGACCGGACTCAGTAACAGGGGAGTATCCAGCATCCAACATATTTGATAAGAAGTGTCGTGCACCTGGTATCTCAAAATTAGGGATGTCTTCATAATAGTCCTGAAGTACAGAACGATTCATTTGAGCGTGATTTTTATATACTTCCGCTTTTTCCAACATTCCCAAGTGTGCATCTAGCGCATGGCCATACTCATGAGCCAAACTTCCAGATCCGCTATCACGAGTTAAGTTAACCACGTTCTTAGACAGTTCAAAATGCGCTGCAGATCCTTTAATTCCGCGTGAAGCCAAAGCAACACCCAAGTTCAATAAACCATTGTTTGATTTAAAGCCCATGAGTTGTTTTAAGTCAGCCAATGAGTCATACACGGCATTAACCAACTGTTGAGCCACAGGACTAACTTTATTGCCTACTTCAACACCACGGATAGAAAAGTCATCTTTAAGCTTGAATGAATCCACATCGGCACCTTGGCGATGATCAGGACCAGTACGAGAGTAATTTAACAATCCGTAAATACTTGATTGGACTTTTTCAGTCACAAAGCCATTTTCAAGTTTTTTCACTTCACTGGTAAATGACGGCAAACGTGGTGCTTTAGGTGTATTCACAGCTTCAGTCGTTGCTTCTATAACTGGTGCAACAGGATCTTTAACATAAATAGGTGCAGATTCAGCTTTAACTAAACCACTTTCAATCGCACTTTTCAGAACGTATGGTTCAAGCACAGTTGAATATAAGCCAGTACGTTGCATGTTGCTGATCGCATCGCTCACATCTTTAGTGACTTTCGACTTACCGTAAAAATCAAAGATCTTACCTGTTGATAGAATCTCACTGAGTTCTTTATCAATCGTTTTTTCGATGATTTTCTCAAGCTGAACACTGATACCGCCTGTATGTTCTGGCATAATGTAGTACTCATTCAAATTGCTAAGCAATTCGAAGTAGTTTTTGTAGTTGTTCTTGGTACCTTTACTATAAAGCCCGATATAGTCTTTACGTTGGCGATCAGTCATACCAAGACTTTCAGCAGATAAGCTTTTATTGTTTCTTACCGCATGAATCAACTCTTCTTGAGTATCTACCATCAAATTTCTGATGTTAGAAACAACAGCCACATACGCACGTAATTCTGTCGCTCGTTGGCTATCAAGCATCAACGCATTTTTAGAGAATAACGGTTTAGTTGGGCAGTAGTCATACATTGCCTTTACGAATATTTTGTCATCAATACCGAGTGGCGTATTGGTGTACCAAGCTTGGAATTCTTTATTTGCAACGATTTTTGCTTTTCGATAGTCCGTAGCTGTTTGATCGGCTGATGTCGCTGAAATATATTCCAATGAAATGTATTCACCGTAGCGATCTTTATGTGCACCGCCAAACTTGGCACCTACATCACCTAAGTACATAGCAGGGGAGTCACTTGGCTCTACCTTTACATCAACAGGCACATATTTGTCTTTTGGTACCAATTGATCGATAAACGTGAAGTCAGTAAACACACGGTTTTGAAGTTGTAAGACATCTTCAACTGAGCGCATACTTTTAACAGGAAAAACGCACAGAGACTTGTAATCACCGTGAATATCGGACTTATCACCAAAAAGTTTAACCGATGCATATTCATTGTCGGTCGATGGCTTGATGGCCAAAAACAATTTGTGATTTTCAGTTTTGATATACGGCTTTATGTGTGCGGTTTGATCGTATAGAGCACCAAGCGTATTCGTAATCAAAGTTTGGAAATGCAAACTTGCTAACTGTTTATTCTCAAAGTCAGTTTTGTGTTTAATCTGAATTTCAGGCAAGTTAGATAGTGCTAATTGCTCTAAAGTGGTACCGAAATTAACCTTAGATTCGATAGCATTTAAGATTTCGTGACTAAACTGGTCTACATCATCAAAACCAGTAATCAATTGATACTGATAGTCATGAGACGGTATACGAAGAAGCACGGCAGTTAATTGAGGCTCATAGTCCGTATCAACCATAAACAATTGCGGTGTTTCATCTTGTTGAGATGATTTGTTTAGCAACTTGTATTGGTGAACTTTAGGGTTGGAACCTACAAAATGCTCAGCATAAGCCTGTTTAATCGTATCTTGTAATGCTTTGACATGCTCAAGCATGACGGCATTGACTTCATTTAAAGCGGTTAAGGTTTTATATTTTTCTGCAAACGCCTCATTCACGGCGATCTGCTCTAACATAAATCTAGGCTGAATATCCTCAAGTTCTGGATTACCTACACGGTTTAATACAACACTAAATTTGAGCTTATTAATGAACGGATCAGGTTCACCATTGATACCATTGCTAAAAAGTTCTTTAAGATCACTTTTCTGAAGTTTAGAGTTCACCAAATCAAACGGATGAACTTCTTCAAATGCCTGAACATCAAAAACTTTGGTTAAGTTTTTAGGCATGATTGCTGTCTGGCCATCTACATGAGCGATAACATAGGTGTACGCTGGAGAGATGTTGCTCAGAAGCTCAGTGACTTCATTCGGTTTTTTATCGTAGCTAAGATCCTCAAACTTTTCGTATGTTGCAGAATTAAGATTGCTGATGAAATCTAATTTAGAGTTGAAATTAGATGGATGATCAGAAATGTACTGGAACATCTTGTTTGGTAAAGACGTAAACACTTTATTGATTAAAGTTTGCTGACTATCTTTAGCTTTGAAGAAGTTGAGATCTGACTCGTAATATTTTTCAAAAGTGAACTTAGCTGGAGGCATAAACGTCATGCTGTTGCGTGAAGTCGATAACTTAAACAAAGCATTCGCAGACGTTTTAACCGCATCTCTATCATTAAAGCCAGTAGCCTTATGTATATTGGCATCTAGGGAAACTGAATGCCCAATAAACGGCGCATTTTTGTCTTTATGATTGTAGAGGCGTATATACTGAAGATCATTCTTTTGAAACACAGTTATAAACAAATCATGATCAGGGATCTTGATTGCGCCGTGGTGATCTTCATAGTGCTTTACAGCATTTTCTAGCTGAGTGTTAAAGTATTCAGATTCACTATTGAACTGTACGTTCTCTTCTTCAGCTGTTAGAGAAAAATATTTAACGTTATTCTGAAAAGCTACATTAGGTTTGAGAAGATCCTTAATCACCTCAAATTCTTTTTGTACTTCAACATCAAATTTGCCAAAAACTGTACGCTGATTAATATCAATCAGGTTCAGATAGTTGAATAGCTGAATGTTGTTGTAGTTGTGGTTCGGTAGGGCAGTTTTGTTTAACTGGAGCTTACCATCTTCTAACTGCATGCTTTGGACTTGCTTCAAGTCATCTGCAGTCAGCTCTACACCAAAGACTTTCTTAGTTTCTTGTTTGAGCTCTTTATCTTCACCAGCAATCACTAAGGCAGCTAGTTTTTGTGCCTTGTCATAATCGCCATCTTCTAGATATAGGGTTTTTTCAACAAAATACTTGGCAATGTTCGCATACGCTTGATTTGTTGCTTTGTAGCCATCGGTAGACAATGAAAAATGTTTGTTTTCATCAAATTCATTTGATTTAACGGTTTTAACTTTTAAATCGTCAATGTCACCCGTTGGTTTAATCTGAACATAGATTTCATCTGCAGCGAGATCCATGTTCGAGACAAATAAGGTCGAATTTTTAGAATAAAACTGACGTTCGATACTCGACAACAGATCCTTTGCATCTTTACGGTCTTCTTCCATGTCAGACTGCATATCTTCAGCAATCGACTTGATGTTTTCGCCACGGTCATCCTTTGTGATAAATGACCAGTCTTGTTGCGGATATTTGGCTGTTAATGCCTTTTGGAAGCTTTGAACTTCAACAAAGCGATTGAACTGACGGTCCAGACTAAACCCATCTGTATGTGATGAAGTTTTAGCAAGAATATCCTCAGGAACAGAATCAGATTTAGTCTTACGATTGAAGTTTTCACTTGCATTTGGCACCAATAAATTACGGAATAAAATCTCATTTACACCGTTCTTTAAGAATGACGCACTTTTAGTTTGTGATAGAGATTGTTTTAAAAATGCTTCATCAAAGTTTGATTCATCAAGAAGCCGAGTAAACTCTTCAAAATACGCTGAAGCTAATTTATCGTTATTAGCAAGATCAGCCGTGCACAGATCGCTTAACTCTAAACGCTGTGCATCTTGCTCTAGCTCTAACGGCGCAGAAAAATCACCAGCAACAAAATCATTGATATTTTGCTCAACATAATTGTTCGTGCGTGACATCAACATATCAACTGCAGTTTCATTATTCACAAATTCCTGAAGCTCAGGCGTTTTAATTGAAACCAATTGATTGTCGAATTGCTTAGACAGTAATTTGAACAGATCCGCTTTGTGTTGATTGCTTTCTACTTCAGATTCAAAACCTACAAATTTGCCGTTTTCATCTTTAGCGTAGTAGAAGCTGTTTTTATTAAACAAAAAGGTATTTGTTGCAGACGTAATGCCAGATACCAAAGTTTCACTTTGCCATAAGACTTTTTTAACTTCATTGTACTGTTTTGAGATCTCAACATTGTGTGTGTCGATTTCGTCAGAGATCGCTTGAATATCATCTACGCTAAAGCTTTTTGTTTGTGTAGCTGAGCGCACGACATCTTGAATTTCAGCATATTTCTGATTTAGATAATCACTATATTGCTTCTCAATTTGTTGAGCTTGTTCAGTAGCCTTAGGAATGACATAGACATCCAAGATCTGTCTAATTTCAAGCATAGACGGCGCGAAATCACGCACCTTGTCATTGCCTCTTGCATCCAATAATTCTTCAGGAAACTTTAAGAGCTCTTTAAGTACGGCAACATCATCAATTTCTGGAGTAGGGAGGTCATTTGCAATGTTGAGTAGATCAGACTCAGTAATAGATGCCTTCTCAGTTGCCTCAAAATTAACATCAAGATCATTCAAGATCTCGTTAACATTTGATTCATTGAGTTGTTCTTCTAGTTTACGCTGTTTGATTTCAGCAGATTGGTGATCATAGAGCGCATTAAACTTAGGAACGATGTTTACAGAGAATTCAGAGAACTCTTGGCTCAGATCGGCAAAGAAAACTTTACCTGTTGGCATCTGGCGTACCATTTGTTGTAAGACATCATGGCGAAGCATGGCAGCGTCATACACCATCTTATCTACAAGGCGTGTTTCAATACCTTGTTTAGACGCCATCCATGTGCCATGTTCATCTTTATAAAAAGCTGGAATACCTTGTTTTGCTGATTCTAATAGCTTTGGATACGGCAATTGCTGTTGATTAAACACACGGTCTATCACAACAAGATCAGAAGCTAATTTTTGTACATAAGCATCAACATCTTTAAAGCTCATGTTAAACATTCTGTTGCCACGGCCATGCTCAATCAGCTGATTAAAAGTGGACTCGTATTCATGAGCAAAATGCACCAGGTTAATATTGTCATTTAACCCCAATGCTTCATACGGATCATGAGCAAAGATTTCAGGAATATGGCGCAAGTCATCAATAATCAGTAACGAACCATCTTTTTCGTAATTGACGGGTACTGCAAATGGAGACAACTTAATTTTGGCTAGATTATCTAGATTTTCGCCACTGGCCATCGCCGATTCTTCATCTAGATAGACTTTAGAGAAGATATTTTCATAGCCATAATCTTGAAGACGATTAAAAGGAATTTTTGAAGACTGAAATTGAGCCAAGTAGGATTTGTTCGATTCCTGAAGACTGGTTTTCAGCGTATCAAGGATATTAGATCCATTGTTTAGCTTACTGACATACACTTCAGGGAAAGCAGAAAGGCGTTCGGTCGCTGATGCGAAGTAACTTTTCCAGTTCGGAATGTTCTTCTTAAACGGTAGATTGGTGAGATAAATATCTTCTTGCTTAGTCGGTACTTTCATATCGTTGGTAAACGCTGGAAAGACCTTCTGAAGATCGTTTAGATCGATACCAGACTTTGCCGGGTTCTTATAGTAGTACGCATGAATACCATCATCATTTTGCACTTCATAAAAATGGGCATCCATTAACACTTGTTCAAATTGCTTAGAACTGTTTTGTTCAATAGATTTTTTGAATTGCTCAAATTCATTAACAACAAGCATCGCCGTTTTTGGGCGAAAATTGTTGGCTGGCGATACTACAAGACGCGCACCAAGACCAGTTAAATTAGGCCATTTAACTTCATTCACTTTATAGTCTCCTACTTGGTCACATAGCATGATCCAAGACTTTAAAACGACTCTTACGAGTACTTATATGTGCTTATATTAAACTAAAAAATTAACTTTGAGGGAGGGTTTAGGCGTTATTCTTTAAAATAGTATATACCGAGTAAATAGCACTGTTTAAATACCTATCATTTTTAATAAAACCATCTAAAACCGTGCACTATTCTTTCTTTTTTTATAAATAAAAATGCCACCGTATAGGTGACATCTTGCTTAAAGCTGATGGTTACATTTTAACAAATTCGTTTTTAGCGAGTTCGTCTGGTTGGGTGCCATCTTCTACACCTACAATAATTCCAGTACCACGAATAAAGTAGCCACTATTATTCGGATATTGGACCAAGGTAACATTATGCTCAAGGTTACTTTCTAAAAAGGTAGTGCCGTATCCCCAAAACTTATTTAATCCTTGCCATGGAGCATCCTTAATATAATTGTTTTGGGCATATTGAATGGTGTATTGACCAATTGGAAGAGATATATTGACAGTTTGCTTTTTGGGTACCTGAACAACGGCTCGTAACCTTTTAGTGGCCTTATCTCGAATGATAAACACAGTATCAACATTTTGAGATTCCATTGAAACAGGACCAAAATGTTGTGTGTTTTCCATACTGGAAACATTAATCACTTCTTTTTTAAATGGCATGGCTGCACTATTGGCTACCATTTTTTGATGTTCAGCATAGTCTTTTGCCATTTGTAGACCGTTTTCAGGTTCATTCGGTTGGCCTGGATTGGCTGACTCTACTGATTGAGCTTGTTTCGATATTGCCCGTGTAGCACTTTGAGCAAAGAGATCGACCAATCCGAAATGATTAGCCACAGATATAATTGCAACTGCTAGACCAAAACCAGCAAATTGCTTTGGAATTGCTATTGCCATAGTGCCCCCTGATTCCATTTATAAGATTTAAATAAAAAAAAGATGCCACCCACAGGGGATAGCATCCAAGATCTCAAAATTGCTTATAGTGCCAATTCAGGATCGCTATTCTTTTGTTTGCTTAATTCTGGATCTGCTTGTACTTCAATGTTGGTCATGAGCTTAGTCCAATATTCATCGTATTCAGCTTGTGACATCTCATTAATGACTTCATTCCATTTAACTAGGTTCTCATGTTGATCTGTACCCGGTTGGAAGAAGTGCATTGCATTTCTGACATACTGCTGATGATCAGCAAAACGCAGTTCAGCAATATTTTCCTGAATATAGTCCAGGCCTTTCACCGTAAATTCGCGAATCTCCTTCATGATTGCATCTTTTTCTATACCATGCGGTTGAGTTACAGAAGATGAACCACCTTCAGGACATGGGTAAACAAGCCAATCATTACGCAAGTTCATTTCTGCTAAGGTCACTTGTAAGTACTGCTCACCACTACGGGCAAACATTTCATGTGCGGTCGTCCAATACGGCTTCTTAGCACTTGTTAAGCCCTCTAATACCATCGCATTTTTGTAGAAATCAGTTTTTAGCTGAGATTGATTAGTTGATGTTAAGCGATCGTTCGTCTGTAAGCTTAAAGAAATTAACTTTAAGTGTTCATCTGACAATGGTTTAGGGCTGTTTTCTTTGATGAAGTCGAGTGCACATATCGCAAACTGACTACGCAACATTTGTCGATAATCACGGAATACAACTGATCTAAAGACTGTACTGTTCGCTGCACCAAGTACTTGCGCTGCAAAGACACGATCATGATCAATTTCAGAACGAGATTGCGAGATATATTTGTTGAGCTCAGTCCGTGGGATTGGATACTCATTTTCAGACAAGAACTTATGCAAGCCTTGGGCAACGTGCATATAACGTCTATGTTGTATGGCGTCCTTTTGGAAAAGTTCAGGATCTTCATGACGATTAGCGAAGTTAATCAATGAAGATAGTTCAGTATGCAACTTGCCACGTTCCGCAATAAACGTATTAATTTTCTCTTTTATGCTGTCTCTATCTGGCGTAAACAAATCAACAATGTCAGGTTGATCTACCAATGTTTTATCCAAAATCGTTTTGATGCTGGTTTCATAAAACTTGACTTGATTCTCAAGATTCGTGCGAAGTACTTCTATCGAGTCATCCTTTTTCATTGGCAAGTAATACATCGCTTGATTTACTTTGGCTGCAGCTTGCAACAAATCTTGGTTAATGTTGGCATACTTCTCAGACTTAATGTTATTCAATTCTGCAAAACGAGTTAGATAAGGCTGTACGTTTTCCATCATCATTTTTGGTTGATTGCGTGTCATCGCACTAAAAATGAGATGGTCATAGGCATGGAAAAATTCATGACCAAACGAGCCAAAACCTGAATTCTTGGTTAAGTTAATCACACGGTTAGATGGCTCATAATGTGCCATCGCAGCGGAACGTCCACGCGAACCAAAAGCAACACCCAACATACCGTTAAAGCCAACAAATTTCGGATCTATATCAAGTGCCTTAGCAAGAGCGAAACAACCGTCATATGCGTTATTTAACGCGATTTGACGATCGCTCTGGTTCAAGTACTCGCCAAACTCTACGGCTTTAAATCCAAAGGTCGCTTGCAAGGTATGTGCAGTAACATCTTGGCCATTACGTGAAGCAATGTTTTCCGTCACAACCACATCACTGAGCTTGAATGCCTTACGCATAGTACGAGGCTTAGCATACTCTTTGAATAGGGCATCTAAGGTACTCGCCGTGTCATCTACAATGTGCGATACATTCTTTTCAGATAACGAGACTTCTTGAGTATCATCATTCTCTGCAGTTGCGTCTTTGGTTTTTTTAGCAGTTAACAGATCCATGACCTGTTCAGATAGACCAGCATCAGATCTGCTAAATAGCGTACTCGAATCTATAATGTTGCCACTTCTAAAAGTAACAGTCGCTTTTACTTTGTCTTGGAACGGTTTGGCATCAATCGCACTACGTATTTTTTTATAGATAGAGTAGGTGCCTTTAACTGGCGGTAACTCTTTCCTTAAATGATGAAGTGCTTCAGTGAGCGTTTTACGTGCTTCACTACTATCGGTTTTCGCCAATTCAGAACTAATAATCATGTCAGTGGCAGCATATTCAGCATAGCTTTCTACCAATGAAAATAATGACCGATCTAATGATTTAAACGCCGTGAACAGATCTTTGTCTTCATTCAAACGAACGTATAAATCACATGCATTAGGAATAAATTCACGAACTGTTTTTGCTTCCATTAATGCATCACGCATACTTAAAACAGCGTCATAGTATCCAGCACCTACTTTTTTAAACTGTTCTTCAGTGGCATTTTCAAGCGGATAACGTGGCTGATCATTCGTCATCTTACGTACAGCGTCAGTCAGCAAGTGAATGTAAATATCTCGACCAGCTTCTTTTGCTTGTAAAACCGATTCCTTTTTCCAAATTTTGTCACGCGTAATTAGGTTTTTGACTTGCAAAAGCGACATATCTTGAATCTGACTGAGCGATAAACGTGGACCATACAGATCCTTTTTCGCACCAGGCATTTTCATACCCGTATCTTCAATAAGTCCAACTTCAGAACGTGACTCAGTGGCTTTCGGTTTGGTTGTTTTTGGCTCTTTTGGTGCTTCAGCTTCAGGCTTACCCTCAGACTCAAACAGTGATGTTTGCTCTGGAGCAACTGGCTCAGTCGGCTCTACAACTTCTACCGTTGCTTCCTGTACTTCTGGTTCAGTAGGCTTTTGAACTTCAGGTTCAGTTACGATCGGTTCTTCAACCAATGGTTCTTGGGCAACTTCTACAACAGGTGCGCTTTGAACCATATGTTCAGGTTTATATACTTGATCGCGAGACTTAAATAATTCTGCTTTTTTGAATGATTTTGCAAAATCAGTAATTAAGAAGTTCTTAGAGTTCGGGTGCTTTGGCGTAGGAAGAATTTTATAGCCTTGATCAACAAATTGCTGATGTTCGGCATTATTCACAATGGCCAGTTTTAACGGAGATTGATCATCGGCAACTTTAATCGCGAGATCGAACCGGTCTTTAGATTCAAGTAGCTTTTCACCAAAGGTAAAATCAATTTTATTGACCAATGTTGAAATATTAACAGCCACAATCTCATTAAGGCCTTTAACATCAATATTTTCAAAACCGGGTGATAATGGCACCTTGATTGTCTGCAGTATGTTTTCACGTAACCCAAGATCATTTAATACTTGGTCCACAAGATGCGCTTTTATCCCGTTTAACTGGAAGTCTTTAAACAATCCACCACGCTCGTTGAATTTAGCAAACTGCTCAACATTATCAAAAACCCGTAATTGATCATGCTGTAAAACTGGTGTGTCTTTATCTATGACAGAAATCACTAAATCAGCACCGTCATTGGCCACAATAATTTTGGAGCCGTTTTCAAACGCTTGATCCATTTCTTTTTGATGGATGTAGTCGGTAAAGACGTTCATCAAATCAACATTGGTCATCACATCATTGCTTTTCACAAAATCGATTAGATCTTGTTTCGCCGTTGGATCGATGTATTGATTATCGGCATCACGCAAAGTTAATGCCTTGTAATCGTCCAACTCAGGGTTAAACAATACCTTTTCTTTAAGGTGTAGGTTTTCGATCGACTGGAAGATCTGATAGCGTTTTTCTAATGAGTCGATCAAGTACTGCATTTGCTCTTGCGTACTTAAAACTGAATCATTGCTAAGCGTCAAAGCTTTAAACAGCGCCTTATCGTCTGCAGCTAAGTCATTCAGACTTGATTTAACGATTAAGCGATCGGTAGACGGAATCTGTTCACCGCTGAAATATAAGTTAATCGCACCGTGCTTTTGTTCATCAGCTGGTGAAACCGTGAGATAAAAATTTATCTCAGGAAACTCAAACTCTTTGATACGTTCTGGATTGGTGATAATGCTTAAAAGAGATCCCGTTTTTGTCTCGAGAGATTTATTTTTTAGTGCCGTCCATTCTTCAATAGAACGATTTTCAAATGACTGCAGTAGGGCAGAATTGATTAAATCACGGTTGAGGTTAAATCCATTCTTGAGTGAGTCTGGAGTCGATTGTAATGCTTCAAGCACAAGCCCATGTTTAAAGAGATTGCCAAAGTCATTTTCACTGTTAACATCGGTCTTTTCAAGTGGCAAGAAACTTGATGCATGCTCATAGACATTCTTAACTTCAATATCAAGCTTTAAGCCTTTTTCATATTTCGGTACCGCTTCCTTGGTCAAAATACGATTAAGAATTACATTCTTAAGGTCATCATAGGTCAGCTTGTTTTTGCTGATCGGATTAGAGCTCAGGATATGTTCAAACGAAGAAGCACCATTAATCATAATGGTTTTTTGCTTTTGTAATGAACTAACCTTTTGACCTAGATCCATCGGCAGTAAGCGAATGAAGTTCTGATCAGATGCTATCGTACTGCTATACACCGCCAAAGAACGTGCGCTAACTTCAGGCTCAACCATCAAAGCGTTACCTTCAGCTAGGTAGGTTTTTACCGCTTCTTCAGTCAACGTGACGACATTTTCAATTTTCGAGTCTTTTGGCGCCGTGACTTCATTGTAGGTCGGTGTTAGATAACCTAGTGCCATCAAAATATGCTTGTGCTCATTATTAATAATGGCAGTAACCGCTTCAGATTTAGACTCTTCACCCACGGCATTTTGATAAAAGTCTTGTAGATAGCGCTTATACGCCATACTTACCGCGACCTTTTTATTTAAGGCAAAAAGCTGTTCTTGTGTATTTGAGTTGAAGTGGTCTTTATGTATCACCTTAGGCAGATAGTTTTGAAAGCTGTCTACCACATAGATTTCATCTTTTTCGAGTGTTTCTTTTAAAGACAAAACTTCATTGGTCGCAGCAAAAACAATCGCGTTGGCCAGTGCATTACCAGGATTCGTGCGTACACGTAATTCCTCATTTATCGCATGATTGAGTTGCGACCTAATATCAGGTAATCGGTTAAGGATAGGGGAGTCAGGATTGTTGCCAATATTGCTACTCAGCTCAGAAAGCACATGAGCCACATCGATACGCTTATTAAAACCCTTGTAGTTACCGTCCTGTTCTAACAGGTTATAGAATCGCTCTAAGCTTTCATCCGATAAATATTGTGATGCAATGCTATGGGCATCACCATCACCAAGCGCCGTAAATTGGCTATTAATACTATGCAGTTGTTGAAGAATACGAGGCATTTGCTGATGAAATGAAAAGTAGTTTTTACCTACATTTTCAGCACTGGTCGCAATCATGTCCTCAATACTGTTATCCAGCACTGATACAGCATTCGAGAACACCATATCGTTAAAATCTGGCATTGCAGATTCTTGAGATGGTGAATATCCCAAAATAGAATATTCAAACTTTTCGACTGCAGATAACTCTTGATCTTGTTCATCATAATAATGAACCACATCAAACTGGTTAACAGCTTCATTCCAAAGCCCGTTAGGTTCTTCACCTAGATCAACGTTGAAATGATAAATGTCAATGTCATTTGAGGTGTGAGTAGCTTCAAACTCGTTCGCCTCATCCAATAGACGTTGCATTTCATCTTGCAATTCATCATCGGTGACAACGCTTTGTAGGAAGTTATCCAGATCCGTGCCGTATTCTTCACGGTCTATCACTGAATCAAAAAAACTATCATAAAGATTGTTCAGACGCGTAGAAGCAATGTTTAACTGACTTAATGCCAATTCCATTTCATAAGCTTGATCGTCATAGGCTTGCTGATCCAAAACATACGCATTTTCAGTAGCAACAGCGACTTGAATCGCAACCGCTTTTTCAATACGCTCACTGATGGTATGTGTTGCTTTCGCTTCAACAATCGCTTGACGTTCTTCTTTGAGCTTTGCAATTTTTTGTAGGTATTCTTGCTTAATTTTTCGCATTAAAGCGAGTTTAGTCAAAGAGTCCTTAATGACTGGTTCTGGAATGTTCGGCTTAAACTTGGTGTGTCTAAAAAAGTGATCAATTCGATTGAACAAACGTTTTACTGGAACCTTAGGTTCAGGCGGTATGGTTTGCTTAATTTGATTGAGATCCAAGCTTTCTAAACTTGTACCGATGTCATCCAAACTTTCATAAATTAATTCACGATCAAAACTGCTATCACCAATTGAGTAGGGATCAAATGTTCTTAAATTATTAATATTATTTTGAACGCTTTGGATCAGGTCCTTAATCTTATCGGCAAGGTCGAATTCTTCTACATCTAAAGTTTGGTTGTTGTATTCCCAAACTTTCCAATCATTGTCCACCAGCTGTAACGCAGTTGTTTCTATACCAAATGGTGCCAATGCTGACGGGATGCTGTTTTCTTCGTATGAATACAAACAGTCATTGATTTTCGTGACTAAGGTTTGAAGCTTGATCAATCCTTGGTGATTAACGGCATGATCATCCGATCTAAGCGCATTCACAATTGGATCAATGCTCGTATTCAGCCCCTTATTCAGCTCTCGAATATCAATAAATTGCTTCGGTAAGCTGTTATACGCTGGCCATGCTGGATGTGAAGATATTTTATAATTGGTCAGCTCAGGAATTTGCGTAATATCTTTTAGGGCAAGTACTTCACCGCCTGAATTAACCGAAATCACTAGCTGTTTGCTTAGTTCAATAGGCTCTATCGTATCTTCTATGAGTCCAGCATTTAGCGCTGCTTCTTTATCAACATAATAACGAGTCAGTGTTTTATCTGCTTGGTACCCGTAATTGTCTAAATCAGCCAACGGCAATGGATCTACGGACTGCAGTAATGTCGGTAGCTTATTCCAGCCTAAATCTGCTTTATTGAATTGTTTAACCGCACCCATAATGGTTGTATTTGGGGCAAACGGTTTTTGCTGTTTTGCTTGGTAAAGCACAACGGACTTTTGATTATTGAGTTCAAATAGGGATTGCCACTGGTTTTTTTCAGCACTACTCATTGGGTTTTGCAGATATATATCTGACACATCCATTTCAATGAGGTCATTTTTAGAGTCGTAAGGAAAAATAGATTTTATGTCAGCAAGAGAGAGACTATCTTGCGAACTCTTATACATAAAACTAAGGTCATTATTTTGCTCATTGGTGATATAAACAAACTTTCCAGTCTGTTTTAAACCTGTTAAGAAGCTGTTTAAGGATGTGTTCAACTTTTTCTCTAAAAGCTCAACATCTTTAATCTTAAGAATGGCTGCTTGGTTTCTTAAATCTGTTTTAGGGGTTACTACAAGTTGAGCGCCAAAGCTACTCAGATCCAACCATTTCTTTTTAGTTGACATATAAACTCCACGGCAATATGTATAAGCATCTTTTAATTAAAATATCAAAGCACCATCGGTTACTTTTGAACGGTATATACTAAAGATTATAAGAGAATTTATATAAAGAAACTATCTAAAAGGGTTTTAAACAAAAAAAGGGATGGCTTAAAACCATCCCTTTTTTTTAAGTTTTTTTCATTATCAGTCTGATAATGAAAAAATCAGGCTATTTACTTGCCATTGCTTGTGAAAGTGCAATCCTACGAATGTTACCCGTAGACTTAGAACGATCTGTCACTTCAATTGAGCCGTCAGATAATTTGCTTTCAGCAGAAACTAGCGCAGCCAATACCGCTTCTTTACGTTCATTTGACTTGTATTGTTGATATTGCAAGTTCAAGCGTTCAGTACTTTGAATTAAACCATCGACCATCAAACCACGTTCATCTTTAATCGCTTGTGATTTAGCAAAGTCTTTGTAATCTTGCCCAGAACCTAAATAACGAGAGACACTTTTTTCCAAGTGTTGCATCGGTGCAAGTTTGGTACTTGAATCATGACTATTGGTACCACCACCAGCAACAGGGGAGTATTGCGCTTGAATTGCTTTCAAAGAGGTAATTGCTGGAGAAGTTAAAGCATCTTTCGCCAGTTTAGCCATCACATAATCTTGACCAGCAGATGTTTTCGCAATTTTTCCGTCAATTGGGGCATCAGGTAGACCAACCATGTTGTTGATCAATGCATTTTGAGCACGAGCCATCGCCGTGTCTGGCGCTGCAGTCGTGAATAAAGTTGAAGCTTGTAAACTTAGACCAGCATTTTCACCAGCAGCACCACATAGTCCAGACGCAGCCTGAGAAGTGGTACAAAACTCATTATGAGCTTGTAACATAGCTTCTTGTGCTTTGTGAGGGTTCATGTAGACACCAGGCGCAGCAACCACTTCAGAGCCAACTTTATTTAAAATTGAACTATCAGCAGATTTATTGTCTTGTTGAGCTTGTTCACGATCGCTTAAAACTTCACACGCTTTAAATGCTTGGCCATGTGCACCAAACTCAAATTGAGCTTTTTTCATTTGCTCACTTTGTTTAACAGCTTGGTACGCCGTTACAAGACTTTGTGCGTTTTTATGTGCGTTATCTGAAATACCTTGAGCAGATACAGCCTCTTGTTTCGTCAGGATCTTAATCGCTGCCGTCACATCATCTTGTTGCTTTTTAATACCCAAAGATAAGTTTGAGTCCAACGCATGTAACGCAGCGCTTTCCACCGCATCAGCCTGTTGAAGAAGCAACTTCAAGGTATTTACTGCCATCGGGTTGCCCACGGAAGCACAGTAATAAGCAGATGCAGAACCACTAATGATGGCGAGGGTGAAACCGAGTGCAGTAATTTTTGAACGAGAGCCGTGCGCTTGTGGCGCTTTCATAACTTTACGTGATGTTCTTTTCGGAGTACGCATTATTTAGTCTCCTTAAAATTGAGGCATAGTTTGTGAAAGCTTAACTTTCACTGACTGGCCGTATTTCGTTTTCACATCATCTTTTATCGGCTGAGATTTCGCTAAAAGTAATGCAGACAATAACCCTTCTTCACGCAAACTTTGCTTGTAAGTTTGAAGATCTAAATAAACAGAAACGCCGTTAATGATATTGGCTTCTTTAAGTAGACCGCGTGGATCTTGCATCGCCATCGCCATTTGCCATTTTTTAGCTTCAGGACCGCCGTAGTAACGTGCGATTGTTTGGTCGATCAAATCGTTGGCAGACACCATTTTGCCGTCAATATCTTTGAATGATTTTGTATTTTGCGCGTCAATAACCGCCAAGCTATACGCTGGCATAGCAAGTAAAGCTGTTTTTTGGTTGGTTGCTTGCAAATAATCTTGACCAGCTGGAGTACGTGCCGTTGCATTAGACAATGATTTATCTGGTGTACCTAAAATGTTTTCACGCACGTAATGTCTTGCAAGAGCTTCTTTTGAGCCAGGTGCAACAGACTTAAACAGTAGGGAAGCATTGGTATCGCCACCCGGTAATTTAGACAACGTACATTGACCAGCTTGTGCTTCAGCAACCGTACAGAATTCAGCTTTATGCACGTTTAGGCGTTGATTAATCACTTCCTGTTGAGAGCCAACTAATTTACCGCCGACTTGAGAGGTTTGAGTCGCCATATCAGCTGCTTGATCAATCACTTGACCAGATGCACTCGACATATTTGTATTTTCAGCCAAAACCTCACAAGACTTAAAGCCTTGACCAGTATTGGCACCATAAGCAAATTGTGCTTTTTTCATGGTATCTGACTGTAAAAGCGCTTGAATACCAGAGGCAATAGTTTGGGTGTTTTTAGTTGATGCATCGGTAATTTGGTTAGCAGCTTGCGCCTTTTGCTTCACCGCAACTTTAAGCGCTGCAACGATGTTTTCAGTCGAATCATCTAACTTTCTACGGGTACTTTGAGATACTTTTTGAATATCCTTTGCTTGGTCGCTTGCATGCTTAGGAATCTGAGTAGACATCTCGCCCATAATCGTACCCAAACCAACCGTAGCCCATTCAGCAAAAACAGGGCTACTAATCACCAAAGTTGCACCTAAAATGACAGGTACAAACTTTGATTTTCCTTTAGGCTGTCTTAAAGTATTTTTACGCTTTCTCATAGTCATTACTCAAAGAATTTGGCTGTAGCATTGGAGTTTGGTGTAGTGCGTTGCATCACATTATTAGCCACCGAATAGTTAGCCAGTGATGAAAGAGTACTTCCAGCCATGTATTTATTTTGAAAATCAACGCAAGTTGATGAAGAGCATTCCATCAATCCGACTGGAACAACGTTGTTAGATGCAATTGACGAGTAGTTCAATGCAACAGTCGCTTGCTGTTCAGAAAGTCGAGAACGAGAAAAAACAAAAGCAGTATCAATGTCGCCATACTGCAGACCATTTGGAATCAAATTACAGATACCCATTTTCGCTTCTTCTACGCCACACGAGGTCGCCAAGTGAAACGCATATGGTGAGGTTGCTTCATCTGTTGAATTTGAGAAAAGTCTCCCTGAAACGTCTTGCATGTATTTAGAAACGTTAAAGTCTTTTAAGTTTCTATTTAGATCGGTTTGTTCACGTTCTTCAAGAGCCGTACAAAAAGCTGAATCAGGGAGGGCAGCATTCGTACCAGAATTTAAAATCGCTTTTTTGATCTCAATATTTTTATCGACACTTTGAATACCAGCAACGATCATTTCTGAATCACGCGTTTGGTTATCAACAATTTGATTTGCACTGACCGCTGTTTGTTGAGTAGATACACGCACAGCAGAACGTACCATCAATTGCTGAGCTTGTATTGCAAGCTCAGAAAGGATAGTGCCAAGACTAAAAGCATTGGTAAAAAGTGGTACGGATAATAGACCAACCGTTAAAGTACCCACCGCAATTGCTTTAACAGGTGAAAACTGATTAACAGTAATTCTTCTTTTACGCAGATTATTTCTATTTTTCATACCACCCCCAACTTAAGAGAAAAAGTCTTTAATTGATTGGGTGACAGAAGTAGATTCTGAACTTGAAGTTTTTGCGTTAGACGTTGTTCTAGTACTGGCATTTTGATCAGTTGAATTAGAAACTGTACCAGTCGAGCTACTACCATTGATTGTATAAGTATTTCCACCCTCAAAAGCACCGCTAGGCATAACTAGACCAGGATCAAGTTTACCAAGTTGACCATTCACAGCAGTACCAAGCGCACCCGATACATCAGTATATTGACCAGCTTTGTTGATTTCACCTATAACATCATTCAATGGGCCAACAAGTTCAGTACTTGCAGTTTTCATTGCGTCACACGCTTTTTTAGTCGCGTAATCGACAACCATTTGTTGCGCTGCATTGATGATTGTATCAAGTGATGGAATAGTCACAGAAAGGTCAATGATTTTACCGATGTCAGCAAAACAGCCACCTTGACTAGCTGGACTGAACATTTTGTTAATATCGATTGGACGACCCCAAACCGTCATTTGTAGATCTAAGTTGTCTTTAACGACTTTACCGATCCCATCAGTTGCACATGATTCAATATTGGTTTGAATGTTTTGAGCAGCTGCTTGTTCACCTTTTTTAACCGCCATGAAGTTGTTTTCAGCAGCAGTAGAGTTGAATGACGAATTAGAACTGGTAGACGAATAATATCCGCTATTTGAATTCGACAAAGGCGTATCACCACCAGAGCTACTTGCAATGGTCGATGATGTTGCGATGTTTAAGTTACCCATGTTTTGAGTATTACTGGTAACAGAAGCAACGGAACTTTGTTGAACTGCAATAGCACTTGAACACCCAATAACGGTAGCAACAAAAATGCTTAAAGCACTTTTAGTTTTAAAAGCTGGCTTAACATTTTGTAGATTAGGGTTAGTCCTTAAAGTCTTGCCCCGAACTTGTTGTAGCCTTTTAGCTTTCTTGTGATTGTTACGCATATCTAGCCCTTTAAAAGAGTTATGATTAATGTTTTTTAGAAGCAAGTTCGCAAAGCACTACAACATCTTTTACTACAGCTTCACTACTTAAATATAAGGTAGCTATAAGGTGTTTTAACTCATATATCCTTTTAGCGAACTTATATATAGAATCATAATACCATTCTTCACCATATTGTAGTATATACTTCTCATTGGTTAAACATAGTTTTATGAATTCTTTTAAAATAGGACGCTTAAAAATAATAGCTGTCGTAATATATATAAACTGAGTACTAACCAAACACATTAAAGTATTAATTAGCTCTACTTCCTCTTTTAAGCATTCCTGTAAAACCGATGGCTTTAGGGTTTTAGAAAAACCTTCCTCAGTCACAATATCTTTTAAAAAACCTGAATCCGAGTACTTATTTTTCAGAAAATTACTTAATTCATGCACGTTCTTTAAGTAAATATTGATCTGATCTTTAGACGCAGTTTTGAAATGTTCCTCTACACGTTTTGGATCGTTTAACGTGATGTCGAGCATTTCAGATTCATTATTTTTTTGATTTAAAAGCACAAAAGCGGTGAAGCTGGTAACTTTGCGTGTTTCGCCAAGATAGCCACTACTGCAAGCATTCAAAAAAACAAGGCAATGCTGTTCAGTAAGATACAAGCCGTATTCTTTTGGTGTACCTGGTTCAAAGAAATTGAGTGAACGCTTATCAAAATGAAAAGTGTTCTCTAAGGTCTGACAAAAGTAGTTAATAGAGTGTACAAAAGCTTCTGGTACAAAGGTTGTAGGCTCTTGAGACAATGCTATGTTTTGGCTTTCTATGCTCATTCCCACGATTTAGTCCTCTTTGAGAGGTAGGGCGTAATAGCCCATTTGACTTAAAACACGTAAAGGAATATCAAAGTTAAGACTTTGCGTTAGACCAGATTTAGGGTTAAAGGTTTTAGCTGAAGCTATAAACAAAGTTTGCTCATTAATAAACACTTGAATGCTATTCGTGACTTTTTGTTCATCAAGTATGACGCCACATACAATATCTAATTTCACATCAAACGTATAAGCATCCATTTGAACGTCTATTGATTCCCAATCGATCGTCATGAACAAGTTTTGGTTTTCAAATTCCAAATTACCTTCTTCAAGAGCTTTATGGATTAATCCCTTTTCTAATAATTCCAAGTAAAACGCATGTAAAGGCGTTGCATCTGCAAAACCATGAGGATTAAACGGCGTTCTTGTCGGTTCAGTGATTTTAGTTTGAATCATGTTTAACTCCATTAAAGGGTATTTAGATTCTATCTTAAAACACCCTAAATGTTTTTATTTAAAATTAATTAAAACCCATTGCTATAAGTTGAAGCGCTTTCTTTAGTTTTAACGTTTTCAAGATTGCTTTGCGTAATAGTATCTTTGTAATGCTGACTAAACGTATTTTTACCCGTTTCGTTTATGTTCTTAAGCTCATTTTTAATGACCTTAAGATAGTCTTGATATTTTGGTGACTGTTCTACATAAACTTCGGTCGCTGCAATTGAGAACATGTTCTTATCATTGGTTGCGATCGGAAATAAGGCAGTATAGGAAGCATCTTGCTTGAGCTGGTCTACAGTTGTTTGTTGCTCAATGATCTTCGCCTGATAGTCCAACAATGTTTTATTGATGTTTTCATGACTATGGATAACGAAATTCAACTGTCTGTCATTCGGACGTTCAAGGGTAAACGGCTGATCGATACCAGAAAGCTTATTACAGATCTCCATATTGTATCGGTAGGCTTCAAACGAGTCTGAAAAGTGATTAAAGTCTTTTCGGAGAGCATTATTGTTTTCTAAGTCTTGCTGAAAGTCTTGAAAGCATTGCAATACATATTCATCTTCATTTTTTTCAACGAATAATTGAGCGATGTTGGAGCACTGGTGCCGTTCGCAGAGATCCGCAAGCTTTTGAATGCTTTTAACCTCATTTTTCTTTTCTAAGATATTGCGTAAATGTAGCTGAGTTGCCCGATACTCTTGCATCAACATATTGTGATGCTCGACAAATAGCTCATAATCGCTTTTAAGGTACGGACTGGCACCTTCAATCTCACGCTCTACCTTTTCATGCTTAGAGTTGATTTGAACACGCTCACGCGTGGTATTCACTGTATTTTGACCAAAACCACCTAAGATTTTATCAAAAGTAATCATCGCATCGATGTCGCCAGTTACGTTTTTATAGAGATCCATGATTAACGCCCCAATGTTTGATCATTGTCATGATCGTTTCTACGTGCGACTTCTAAATCTATATGCTTATCAAGGTCACTCAAAAATTGAGATGTCGTATTTTTCTCAAGCTTTACTTGGTCTAAGTAGTTTTTAGTATTGAGATTCAAACCATCTTGGAGCGCTTCTAAGCGTAGGCCAGTTTTATCAAAATCAGCTTCAAGGATCTGATTCACTTCTTTGATTTTTTCCATGTCTTGCTGTTCTAGACGGTGTAACTTCACATCCTCATGAATCGCAGCGATATAGTGATCGGTTAAGATCTCTTGCTTTAAGTGCTGAAGCGCAATTTCCACGTTTCCTGTTTCGGCAATCACGGCGTTGAAGCTGTCAAAGATTTGACCTGTTTCAGCCGAGTTTCTAAATTCAACAATACGAGGCTCAACACTATTAAGGTTTACAAACTTGGCATCACCATACGCAGTAGGTAGTACTAGATGATCATCCATACATTCAAAAAGTTGCTTATATTCAGCATTCATAAGATTTGATGCTGCTTGAAGCTTTAAATCTTGTTGTAACGTGTCTAGGCGTTGGTTGAGATGTAGAAAGCTTTGAACATACATCTCGTTTTGAGAGTTTTCAGGCGCAACAACGGTTGAGGCCATACCTTTAACAACATTTTTCAGTTGCGTATTTTGAATCTGATCAGCAATTTGATTAAGCGCGTTAATGTGATCGGCTTTCACAAGGTTATTGTTTTTCAGTTGTTCAATAAATTGATTTTGTTCAATCACTTTTTCACTTTCCTTTTCGCTGAATAACGAATCTTTAATTTGTTGTTTCACCTGGTCCAAGTTAGAGAAGAGGTGAAGTACTTCTTGTTCATTGCTGTTATTGACTGCATTTAGCAATGTAACAAACACATCATGGCTGATTAGTTGTTGCTGATTATTTTCCGCATTCTGAAATTCAGCAATTTGACTACGGCTAATGACTTCAACACCAACATCATTGATATAGCTTGCGCCAATCGGGGAGAGTTGATTATCTGGAGCTTTTACGGCGTAGTACTCGCCTGATTTGCCATCATCTTTGGCGCATAGACCAATATATGTATTGCCATCTTGCGTAATGATTTTTGAACCGATGCTATTGAGTGCTGCAGAGGGTTGTAACGTACTCAAAGTTTGAATCAATTCTTTTTCGCGATTTTGATGAATTGCATTACTTACTGCCTGGTAAACTTCAGGATCTAAATAAGTCACCTGATTGGCAGATTCTTCATTGAGCGCCGTGACAGTATTCCACTCTAAAATATCTTTACGCGGTATCGTTGTAATACCGGCATTAATAATATCTTCCGTGGTAATTTGACGATCAAGGTTAGTAATGGCCACGGCGTTGTATTCGGGTGCAATTGATTTATGACCTTCCGAATCTGAAGTCAGTACCACGAATTGACCGTAATCCGTTTTCACCATGGCACCTACAACACTGAGCTTGCCTTCCAAAATCATTTTTGAAAGTTCAAGTTCACGTTCGGCAGATCTGGCATAAGTATTAGTCTGTTCTGCAGTATTGTTGATGGTATCGGCTTTGAGCTTGTCTAAATATTCACTTGAAAATTTACCAAGCGCATTTAACTCGTCTATCGGCTCGACAGACTCCAGCTCATACAGTGGAACGGTAGAGGATTCATTCACGATGTCTTTAAGATAAAGCACATCTTGTTCAGTGATATTTTCGAGATCTTCAATCACCGAAAGAGGCACAACGATCGCACGTTTATCCAGATTATCGGAAGCTATATCCAAAACAACCATATTGGTTTGGGTTGTTTCATCTTCATAAACCATACCGACAAACTGTTCAATTTCAGCATAAGAAACATTGTTGTGACGGTCTTTAAAGAATGCTTCTAAGTCAGAATCATGATCAACATAAATACTGTCATAAGGGTTCATTGGTTTACCGTCATTGTTTTGGTCTTGGCTTTGCGGTGCTGATTGAGTTGCCGACTGTTCTGCAGTATTGCCTTTAAACTTACCCAAAAGGTTTGAAAGTTTAGATTTGACTTTCTTTACTTGATCCGAAATTATTTGACCTGATTGATAGGCACGTTGAATAAACTGATCTTTGTATGAAGCTTTGGCTTCTTCAGTCATTTGTTCTGGATCTTGCCCTAATGGATATTCGGCACCAAGGAACATACGTGCTTGTTCTAAGTACTGAGAACAAATGGGTTCAAAAAAGCGACCTTCAAACTCATGGATCTTTTCAGACTTAATGCCTTCATGCAGTTCTTCAATTGAGAGAAACGTTACTTTGTCTTCAATCGCTTCTAAATAGAACGGCGTAATCGGGGTAGGTGCATCGCTACCTTCCACTTGAGGCGGTAAATCTGCTTCTTTAACCAGTTTGATAAATGGGGTAGAGGATTCAACACCTTCGACAGAATCCTTACCGACTACATCAATCACGATGTATTGTTCACCGTCAATGGCATAGACTTTACCGACATTTAGATCGAATTCTTCTAAGGTAACGCCGTCACGGTCTTTATTCAGTTGAGTGGTATATGGATCGTTTAAAAGAGGCAACATTTGCTCTTTAGAGATCGGTTTTAAAATATCGGCATTCTTACCAAGTTCAGTCAATTTTGATTTATCGGCTGTATTGGCAAGCTGTTCGGGTTGTTGTGCGTCTGGATGGTTACTTTTAACGGTAACATCAGGATTGATTGGTTTATCCCAAATGTTTTTCAGGTTATCAAGGCTTTTGTTCTTGTTGAACATGGCCATAATCGCTGCAATGATCAACTTGATTGTTTTCTTAACCAGTTCAATCATGACTGCAATCATTTTTGCACTGAGCGCAGCGAGTTCATCAGCGACCGTTCGTGGATGGCCGTGGCTATTTTCACGCGCTAAAGGAGGACGTTCGTTACCTTCCTCATTTCGCATATCCTTAAAGCTTTTAGAGGCAACGCTACTTGCAGCCAAACTTGCTTTGTCTTGTGGACCACCAGCAATGTTTAATGTGCTCTTTGGTGTACCTTTTGGTGCATTCGGATCAGCTGATTCAACATCTTCCTTTACTGTCTCTTTAGTCTTCTGATTTTCTTTATGTTCTTTCAAAAGTAGAGCAGCTTGTAACTGGTCGCTATGTTCACGGGTTTCTAATAACTGAATTACTTCCTTGGTTAACGTGTCCGTATTGAATTCAAGATAGTGAATCTCAAGTTGTTCAAGTCGAGCAGCTGTATGGTCGCTATTCACACGCCATTGATCCATGACGATAGATTTTGGCACTAAGCCAAGTTCTTCAGCTTCAATCCCACGAATTAAGCAAAAGTCACGCACTTGGCGCATCAATGCGTTAATTTGGTTTTTATCGGTTAATTCACCTGAAAAATAGGTATTCGGTGCACCCGTAACTTCGTTGTAGATCTGCTGTTTTGCTTCACGCACGACTTGGTTTTGGTTAATCAGGCCTTCAATCGCGAATTGACGATTACTCAGGAAGTTGAGGGCATTTTCTTTAGTTGCACCCTTCAGGCTTAAACCATAGTAGGGCTGAGTGATAAAAGATTTTGTCTCAAAGTTAAAGAGGGTTTTTTCAGCCACTTGAACGGCTTCAAATGGATTCTCTTCTTTGGAAAGGAGGAAATCAGGATCATTGTCTGATAGGTATAATTTAGAGTCTGCAGTTGTATAAACACGGTCTTCAACTGGCAATGAACTGTTATTTTCAGCAATATTGCCTAATCCTTGGTCCAGTGCGTTTTTAGTCTGGATTTTATTCAGAGCCGCAATAAACTTAAGATCATCATCATTCTGCAGATCAAGCCCGATGTCTGCAAAGAATTCTAATTGACTGGCTGGCTCTCTTTGCTCAAGTGCATCAAATACTTTACCAATCAGAACAGGATCAAGTTCAGCTAAATCATTGACAGTGACAGCGGAAAGATCAAACGTGTTTTCAGGAATGATGGACCGTTCATTCTCGTAATTCGGGTAACTACTACGCTCATAATCACCTTCGTCAAAAAACATCGGTTCATCATCGTTCAACCGAGTATCTTCAAGAGGGGGAGCGTAATCATAATCTGGGTGCCCAGGAGGTACAGAGTTACCGCCCATAGGCTGATCATATTGTTCATACTGATCATACTGATCATACTGATTATTTTGATACCCATCATCTTGCATGACTGGCGGTTCTTCCATTAATGGAGGTTCAGATAGGGGATCATTGGGATATGGTTCAGACTGGTATTGTTGCGATTGATCTTGTGCAACATTGTTTTGTTGTGGCGTAGGCTGGATGGATTGAAATTCCACGCCGTCCAAACTTAAATCATCCCACTGTTCCAGGCCCTCATTGAAAGTTAATGATTGGCCGTCTTGCAGTTGATCAAGTGTTTGCTCGTCAAAATTATCTTGTTTAGGGCTTTGGTCCATATTTGATCCTTATGACAGGTGGCCTTCCTGGTTTTAAGAGTCCTTTTTAGAATCTGTATCAACATTCCAAATAAAGTCTTCTTTAAAGTCAGAATTAAAACCAGTTGTGATGTCTAATTCACTGTCAAAATCCACTAAATCTGAGTTATTAGAAGATTCCTCTAAGGGATTAGAGTTGCACATAAAATACCTGTATTTGTTTTTTAAAACGTCAATGTGATCGTCACGGATATGATACATGGTATATACGAACTAGACCACACGTAATTGTTATTCACGTATGGTCTGGTATATACCTTTTAAGGGAGGGTTTTAGAAAGATAATTGCTGGATTTCTTGATCGTTATCTAAGGTTTTACCCTTAGGTAACTCAGCCTTATAAGCTGGCTCTTCTGGAGGATTAAGCATACGGTTAATTTCATTTAAAAAGTAATCATTACCATCAGGAAGCTTAGATTTTAAATCCAAAAAGGCAGCTTCAATTTTGGTTGTACTGTCCAGCTCGTCAACAAAGCGTTCAACATCCTTGAGATCAAGCGCAAATCTAAACTCATTACGGCCTGGCTCAGTAAAGTGGATGTTCAACGATTCATCTGTTTTACCGCCTTTAGGATCATGGAATACGTTGGTATTCGACATAAAGCGATTGAACTGTTTTGCAACAGATTTCACCGTCACATTAAAGCAGTCTGACCCGTTGTAGTAGAACTCAATACTTGCTTTCTTGTACGGGAAATTAACCTTAGTACCCACATAGTTATTGCGGTTGAAATCAATGTTTACAGGCAATTGATTAAAGAAGTTCGCAATCTCTTTAACTTGCTTAAACGTCACTTGGTTTTCAAGAGAGCTTTCAAACAAGTCAGTTGGTGTATTTGATGGCAATAATAACGCACGGTTACGCATACCATCAGCATCGGTAAATATAACGGTTGAATGTCGTAGATCTAGTGAGCTGACAATCTTATGTGCCTTGAACATATTGCCCGTTAAGGTAATCGCTTGTCGTGTGACATCACCAGACGGCGCTTTCTCAAAATAGGTACGCGTATAACGGGAATAATTGTTTTGTTCAGTAAATAAGTTCACCAAGGGTTGACGATCCTCAACATGACGTCTATTCACATCAGCATAAGAATAAAATTCAGGATTGAAGCGTTTTAGGATAATACGTCCTTTTTCACTCACTGGAGCTACCCAATCCAAGTCTTGCTTGGCATTTTGCATGGTGTAATTGATCAGTGGAACTTTAAACGACTTCTTATCACCAGGGTAAACCAAATCAAGCTTAACCGCATTCGGTGTGATTGCACCTACACGTAACGGCGGTAGGTCTAGACGTAGCAAAGCACCTGTTTTGTGATCTGGCGTCACTTCATCATCAAAAAGACTAGGTTTTGAGATAAGGAACAATAACCCATGCGCTGAATGACCTTCTTTTTCGTTCCTTTCCATAGAACGAGCCAAGAATTTTAGATCCTGAACAATTCGATACATGCGATCAAAGTTAGAGGTCAAAATAGGATCATTGGCAAGATAAACCGCTTCAGCTACTTTTTCAAAAGCATCTGCAGAGTGATCATCAGGTTTACGAAATTGAATATCATCAATGTGTTTTACATTGGCTTCAACAACACCGAAATGATCAAATACTTCGTGTCGATAATCACGAATCACTTCACCACGCATTTGCCCATTTTTGAAAAATAACTTTTGCTTAGCAAAGCCTTCATATTTTTGGTACATCAATGCCTCAAAGTTATAGGCATAGTGTAGTAGTCCGTGTACCGTTTCATTGATGTTTTCATTGATACGTTTAAATTGACGCACCAGATAATCATCACTTTCTTTGAACATGAGTTTTAGATTGTCAGCACGTAATGGCTCAACATGTTCAATGTATTGCAGACCTTCAAAACGCACAGGTAGATCAAAGGTATTGATCTTGGCTGCTTCTGTTTCTGAAGTCACGGTAAAGAAGTTGTCCTTCACTTCAAACTCACGGACTTTTTTAGCTTTCCAGTCTAAAAAGTTGGTCTTGAGAGGGTTACGACCCAACAAGTCTAATTCACGGATCTTATCGTTATAGTCAACAACCAAGTCTTGATAAACCTGTTCTTGCTGACTAATCGGCATCAAAATCAGTTTAGATAGCAACTGGTTCACATGATAGTTTTGCGCCGTGCGATATGATGGTCCTTTTTCATCATCCGAAATATCAATATCAAGTGTGTTCGCCAAGTTTACGTTATTTTTTAAATAGTCCAACGCTACCCGGTTGCCAATGTAGTTGAGCATGTCAGGATAATCGTTTTCGTTAAACTTGGTTTCTGAGTTGGCAGAGACGTTCGCTGATAGGGTAGACAGTTTACGCATCATCATTAAGTGCATACGTGTTTCTGCTGGAATACCCGAATCTACTGTCGTCATAATCGGATGTGATTCTTCACCACGGCGACCCACACGACCGATCATCTGAATCGTATCGGTAGAGTTCTCAGGTTTTTGCAAGAAAAACAACTCACGTTGGCGCAAGTGATCCGATGGAATTGTAGGATCAGGGTTTTTGGCTGCATGTAGAGAAATACCCGTACAACCAGAGCGAGTCACAATAACAACATCGATTTCACCAGATTGGAATTTTGATTGAACCAAAATCTTACCTTGTGTCGTATTGTTCTCTTGTTTATTAACCTTCCATTTGCCGTCTCTTGTTTCCGTTAAGTGGATCTGACGGCCAGAGATTTCATCAATCTTGAAGCCAGCTTTTGTCACCTTGTTACGTAGTACGTCCAAAGGCATCAAAGGTAGGTCAGGGAACTTTTGAATCTTTTCTTTGATACGATCCAAAATGATTTTATACGGACTTACCACTGGATCGCCGTTTTCATTAAATGTCACTTCCGTACTGAGCTTCTTAACGAACGAGTTACCGTAGTTATCTTCAGCTTTCACCACATCGATGCGATCTAACATCACTTCAAGCAAGTCACGGAATTGTGGGAGTTCATCTAAAACAGAAATTTGACTTTGCAGATAGCTACCGCGCTTATATTCAAGCTTAGTCAATTCCTTTTGAATATTTTTCGCTGCTTTTTCATCGCCAGCGTCACGGTTTTCTTTGATCATGAGTTTTTGAAGCTCATTTTCAAGAAATTCAATTTCTGACGATACCGACTTGAAGTTATTAAACGCTTTTTCTTTTTCAGGCGAATCAGCGGTAACGTCTTGCGCCGTATCTGCTTTTAAAATCGCTTCCATGCGACTTTGCATCAAAATGTTGAATAGACTCTCACCCGTATTTTCCAAACCAATCACGGGCTTTCTACCCTCATGTAATGCCTGAATCACAGCATCACTTGTAGAGTCAGTTTTCAATGCCAATAGGAATTGCTTTTGGATCTGGTACATTCGAGATCCAAAGTTCATCACACTCAAACTTAAACGGTTTTTCGGATCGTCTGAATCCTGATGAAAGTCTAAATTGGCAACAGCATCATCATCATTGGCAATGTTTTCTAGCGCATCGAGGCGAATATCTTTAGAAAATTTCACCATGTCCGTCAAGATGTCAGAAAGAACATCTGAGTAATTGTGAAATTTCTTAATTTCCTCTTCAGTTGGCACAAAGGTTTGAATGGTAATGTGCGAGAGATCTTGCTCTCTACGAATCATGGCAGAGCTGTCTACCAAACCTTCAGAAATAAACTCCAAAATTGGACCATCTGCATTATCGATAACCTTTTGTAAGTCATTACGAGATACGGATCGAGGGAACAATTTATGGAAGAATTCAAGATTTTCAGGTTTCTTAATTGCCGATGCAGACTGGAAATTAATTAGATTGGTCTGATCAATAACATCTAAGAAAAATTGACTTGTAGCTGATTTCAAGGATGCTGCACGGTGCGTTTCATCCATCACCAAAACAGTGTCTTGATTAATAAAACGAGTCAATAACGCACGTTTCCGGTTTGGTCGGTTAAATTGGCTATACGTTGCCAATACCAAGTCATGTTGCGCTGGAATATCTTCAATTTCCTTAGGTAGATCTTGGCCAGTGAATAAAACCTCTTCAGTACCAAAGCGGTTAATCACAGCATCCGAGTTAAAGATAAACGGATCTTTAAAGAACTTGTCACTGTCTGTAGCAACAATATCACGCCAAATGTCGTTCAAGAGTTGCGTTGTATCTGTAAGGAAAACAGGGGGCTTTCCTCTTAACGCACTATATCGTAAACACGCAGCTGCAATACGACCTTTACCTAAACCCGTCTGGTCGCCAATAAGCACAGGTAAGTTTTGGTCAAAACGTAAAATGATATGGGCAACCGCATCGACCTGTTCACATGCAAAAGCGGACTTTAGTGCATCAAAATTGTCATATTGCAATTTCTTAGCGACATAGGCATCAACAAGAGTAGGGTAGTTACCATTATCGACTTCAGCTTGGAAATTGATACCCCCAAAACCTAATACATTTTGGATGTGTGTAGTCAATTGAGCATTTGCCTGATTAATCGCTTTAATCTGGTTTTTAGCCACTAAAGCAATTGGCTCAGATGCCATAGACATCGGTATATACTTAACTTGGTATATATTTTCCGGAGTTGGTTCTGTTGTGTTTTCAGCATTAGGAACAGGAACAATCGGCTGTAAATTTGATTGGTCAGATTCAACAGTCGGTTCTTCTTTTTGCTCAGTACCGATCGCTAATTCAGAATTTAACTTAGCAATCTCTTCAGCAGTTAAACCCGGTTCCTGTTTTACTTGCTCTACCGCTGGTTCTTCAGCTGGTGTTTGTTCAGGTGTTTCACCCTCATTGGTCGCCGTGGTATCACCTACTTGAAGATTAACGTCATCGTCAAGGTCTTCATCCAGATTTTGGTTCTCGTGCGGATTCTTTACCTCAGGCACGAAATCATTGTCATTTTCATTTTCAAACGTTGGTGTAGCTTCAGTTGGTGTAGGTACATCATCATCTGAACTGGTTGTTTGCGTACTAACTTCAACGGTTCCGAAGTCAAAAGAAACTTTATTCGGTTTTGATTTAGGTTTACGACCAAACATCGGTTTTGGTTTGACAGCTTCCTCTTGCTTAATCTCTTCTTCTTTAGCGACCACGACTTCATCAAACATAGTGACTGCAGACGTAGGCGTTACACTTGATGCAATATCTTCAAGTGGCGAAACAGGCTGTTCATCACCTAGACTGGCAAACAAATCGTCATTTTCTTTTTCAACAGGCTTAACCTCAACAACAGGTTCAACCACTGGTGCTTGTTGTGCTTGTTGCTCAACTGGAGTCGGAGTAGTTGGCTTGAAGTATAGATCCTTATTCGGATTCAAACGATTATAGATTACGTTATTAGCCCATCCCCAAAGTTCGTCATAGTCCGTAATGACTTTCAACTTATCTGGTACCACAGAAGATTGGTAAGTTTGTAGTAACGCTTGTTCGTTTTTACGATTGCCTACCACTAACATACGAACATTTTGATTAGCGCCGTTTCGTGCATATGCATTGCCGTGGATTTCTACAACCGCCTCAACTTCATAATGCTTATAGAGATAATTAAGTAAATTCTTTGATTTACGCTCAACCGTACCATCTGAAATCTGTTTATCTGAGCCAATAATGAAAACTGAACGCCCTTGATCGTTTCGTGCGTTTAGTGATTTAACCAGAATGGCATGGTCCAATTTATCCGTACTGAACCAGACGTTTTCTGATGGATCTACCAATAATGGGTTTGGATCTACGCCGTTACGCTGTTGAACCAAAATTGGTGCAACACGTTCTAGTTTATCCATAGCACCAAAAGGAGGGTTGGCAATCACATAGTCAACTTTTTGCTTAAACGTTTGCTCAAAATCAATTTGTGTAGCATCTGCAGTAACAACCGTGCATTCATAATTTTGAGTCAGTGCTTTTGTACGTTCAGCACGTTTGGGATCTAACTCAACCGCATAGACAGAAGCATTACGCTCTTGGGTTAATAAACCGATTAAAGATCCATTACCCACAGTTGGCTCGAGCACGGAAAAGTTTTGTTTTGTTCGGTTATCACCCTCAATCAATAAGCGCTGAGCCACAAGTGACATCGGGATTGGAGTCGAATATTGCTGTAACATACGAATCGTATTGTTTCGCATGGTCTTAGTCGGCATGCGATTGTATAACGCTAAACTCGTTTTAAATGAGCTCTCAGTAAAATCAAGCTCACCTAACTTTTCGACCATCACTGTTTCAAGCGCTTCTTCTGCAGTATGGATCTGTTTATCTGTTACCTTGGATACATCAACGTCAGCATTTTTGGCTTGCGTGATTAGAGCTAAAAACTTTAAAAAGTCCTGGTGATTATGGCTCTTTGTTTCATGTTCTAATTGATAGATATAGCCTCTTAAGCATTCTTTTAAATCTTTTTGCTTGGTCGCACGTAAGTACAGACTAGACGGCTGATCATTAGGACCTTCAGGTATTTGCGTACCTTGGGCATTCACGTAAAAACGGTTATGAGCTGAAGCATAGATTTTGTTGCCATCAGAGTTATAACCGAGTGGAGTTGCACTATTCAACGCAACGTTCAATCGTTGTGGCACCAATGTTTTTGCTTGGGCATTGAACAAATCATGCAATTCTTGGCGAGTCGCAAGCACACTACGGATAAATTCTTTTGGAATACCCAAAACTTCATGAAACAGTCTTGGTTTGATCGTTTCATTCAAATTGTATTGATACAAGTGACCGTCAAAGTGAGGATAAGCCTCAAACTTCATCGGTGTAAAACCAATGTTATTCAAATTTTCTTTAGATAGTTTTTTTTGAACGTCCAATAAGAGTAATTGGCTATCCGTCTGGCCAACACGCCGTACATCGAGATATACACCAGCTTGTGATAAGTCGATCCATTTAATTTTTTCGTTTAAATCATGAGTAGTCATAGCGAACCTGAAGAAGAATTATTAAATTTGATTAAAAAGTCATGTCGTTATAGACATCAGAAGTCGCAGCCTTTTCTTGGCTTTTCTTAACATCCATTTCTGGCTGTCTGACTTTCATCATTAACTCTTGTGGATCAGGTAAAAGATCGTGGTTGAAGTTCTTAGATAACGGACTATCGATTGAAGCTTTATGTTGCTGTACATGCTCTACCGTAATTTCTGAAAAGTTCAACGCATTCATACGGGTTTGAGTAAGTTCAACAGGCTCGATAAACGAGACAAAACAATTATTCGAGTTCCGTTGGTGTGGTTGAATAACAATAAACGCTTCAGCAAATTGCTGTTTTGCATGCGTCAATTTATTCATGGTCTGACGATCAACTTGACTTAAAAATTGAGGATTTAAGTCGTGCGGTTTTGGATTGCCGTAGTCATCGGTAAATTGATTCACTAGGGGAGGTGCACCAACACCACGAACACCCTCACCAGTACGTAAATCTATTTCTGGATCTACCTTGCGAAAACCAGCGTGAGGCGTTTTATTGTTGAAAAATTTCTTTAAGAACGTGTCTTTGTAAAGCGCACCTAGTTGTAGTTGTTGGCCATGATAAACCTCAGGCAGTAATTTTTGACTCACCAAGCCAGCGTAAAGACGTTTTAAATTTTGATTTTTTTCTTTGTCTACATCTTCATTGTAGAACACTTTAATTTGTCGATCGCCAAGTAATGCAAACAGGGCAATACGGGCCTGGTCCATAACATAAACGTTCTGAGCCTGTTTATCGAACTGGTCTTTTTCATGCTGGTTGGATGGTACAAAATTTGGATCAAAAGTTGCGGTGTGAAAGTCATTGCCGTTCAAAATATCTTTGATACTTTCAATCGGATCTTTAGCAACCCGATAAGACTTTTTAGTTTTATCAATACCGCCACGTTGCATCAACGGATCTGGCTTAGCGAATTGCTTAACACTTTCACGATCAGCACTGTCATAGGTTGGAATCAATGGGATTGTAGTTAATACAGAACCAGACTCATAGCGCACAACAATTTTTGAAAATGGAATGCGCTCAGGTTGGTTGTCAGTACTATTCGATAAAGATTTAACAAGAAGCTGTAAATTATTTTTAATAATAGCGTTATGAAGTGCTGGAGAATTAATTTTTACATTGGGCACTTGCATATGTGCTGCATCTTCAATGATTTGAGCTTTAACAAAGAAATCGCCGTTTTTTTGTTGATGCACATTGATAGAAGTGACTGCTTTGATTAATTGTGAATTCGGGTTGTTACTCATTACGTTGCACCACTGAGCAACATAAGTTTTATAACCGTCAAGAGATTCGTAGGGTGAGTCAACACATTTGTCAAAACAGATAATTCGACCACGGTTAGCACCGCGATTATGTGTGTCTAATGAAGTACGTTGGTTACGTCCAGAATCAAATTTTGCGTGGACTTCATCTACTGAAACATTCTCAGTATGATGCTTGTTGAGTTTATTAATGATCTTCGTGAATTCTTCAGATGAACTCATTCGTATGCGAACTGGTTCATTGGTAGACATATCAAAGCCGTATGCATACAGCTCGTCTTGTTCATCATGTTTGTAAAATTGATCTACAGTCATGACGATACGTTTAATCGTATTATCACTTTTACTCATTTCTTAAATTCCACGCTTTATATTTTTGATTGCTGGTCATTGACTCAAGCTATTTATAAAATACTACAAAACCTCATTGGTATATACTAAGGAGGCAAATAAAAAATTAAAAAATATATTAAAAAGTTTAAGAGTAAATTTTTAAAAAGAAATTTTTTGTTTATTATCTTTCTAATTAAGGGAAGTTAATTAGGGACATTTTTTATGCTTATTTTTCATGATATTACAGGATTAGTACGGAAAAACACAAATGGTACGAGCGAAAATCAAATTCATTTGAGCGCAAATTGAATTTGAATTTTTAGAAAATAAGGCGTTTTTAGCTGGTTTTTGATGTTTTTATCCACTTTCCTATTAAATTCTATCCACAAATTAAGTTCTTGTATATTAGAATGAATTTAAAAATATGAGTAAAATATTGTTCATTTTTTAGCTTTTTGCAATATTGGAAATTTGCAAACTAGCAAGTGTTGTAAGTCGCTGTTTATAATAAAATTAAATAGAATAAAAAATACTTCCAGCGCAAATTAAATTCATTTGAGCGCAAATTAAATTCAAAACGTTGCGGATAACTTCTCCAATTTCCTGAGAGCCTTGATAATAAAGACTTTCAGATTTTATGAGGAATAGCCCTTATATATGACCCAACGATCGCTATTTAGCTTGTTTTACGACAAATCAATAACTTACGCCATTAGGACGGAAGAAAGTTTACAACCCATTTATAAAAAACTTTCGCTGAGTTCAGACTATAACAGAAAATCAATGAGTTACGCCATTAGGACGGAAGAAAGTTTACATCCACTTATAAAAAACTTTCGCTCGTATTTTGACACAACTATAAATCAATAACTTACGTCATTAGGACGGAAGAAAGTTTACAACCCATTTATAAAAAACTTTCGCTGGAAGTTAGGTACAGCCAAAAAGTTATAACCTAACCTTAAAACATACTAAACATACTATCTATGATAGTTGAGCTATTGGATCTGGACAAAAAAGTAAAATCAATAACTTACGCTATTAGGACGGAAGAAAGTTTACAACCCATTTATAAAAAACTTTCGCTCGTATTTTGGCACCACTATAAATCAACAACTTACATCATTAGGACGGAAGAAAGTTTACACCCACTTATAAAAAACTTTCGCTCGAAATTTGCCAGCAATATAAATCAACAACTTACATCATTAGGACGGAAGAAAGTTTACAACCCATTTATAAAAAACTTTCGCTCGAAATTTGCCAGCACTATAAATCAACAACTTACATCATTAGGACGGAAGAAAGTTTACAACCCATTTATAAAAAAGTTTCGCTCGAAATTTGCCAGCACTATAAATCAACAACTTACATCATTAGGACGGAAGAAAGTTTACAACCCATTTATAAAAAAGTTTCGCTCGTATTTTGGCACCACTATAAAACAATAACTTACGTCATTAGGACGGAAGAAAGTTTACAAACCATTTATAAAAAAGTTTCGCTGGGTGCCTATCTTGAGCACATATTTATTTGATCAAGTATTACATTGGTTAACTTACATTGTAATTGTGAATATTACTCATATAAGGCACTGTTTTTCATAGTCTTATTTATTAAGAAATTACTGTTAAAAATGCTTTTAATCGTAGTCTAATTAACGAATTGATGCTATAATGTCTACTCAGAATGCCTATGGGAATTCGAGATATGCAATATCAATCATTTAGTCTTAGACATCAAAAAATACTCATTGACTTCAATGTGTTTAGCTCTGGCTCGTCTGATATTTTGCTAAAAGGTGTTTTATCTGCCGAATTGCTTATTCTAGTTGATAATTTAAATGCATTTTATTCTGCAGAAGACGGTAGATACGTTGTATCAGCTGAAAAAGTTAACCACGTTACAGGTCTAGATTTTAATAAGAAAACTATCAACCAGATCATGCGTGAAGCTTGTGATTTATCATTTATGATTGATACAGATGCGAAGCAAGCTGCAGCACCTATGATTGACGAAATTCAAATCTTATCAAGTGGCGATATTACTTTTAAACTCACTAAAAGCTTTGATTTTTTTAGAAATTCTCTTAGTTTTAAAAGCATATATGAGAAGCTACCATACAGGTTCACTACTTCTAAACTAGAGTTACCGCAGATCGGTCAACAAATAATGTTAATTGCGTAATTAAGCCTCTGACGAGGCTTTTTTATTGTCTAAAATTTAGTTAGTATATACACAGCTTTAAAGCGAAAAGACTACAACGTTAGTTGGGTTGCAAATATATTTTTATTTTTATTTTTTAATTCAATCTCAGGCAATGTACGTTGTACGTTGTCTAAAGTGGAGCAGTTATGCAAGATTCTTCACAAGTCTGCATAAGTAAAGGAATTTCAGAAGATGAAATTTTTGGACTATCGCAGTCAATCAAAGACTCAATTATTAATGCCGAAACAAAAACCATGGATCTCTTGGGTTACGGCAACAAAATCAGTAATTTCATAGTCGAATGTTATCTAGATATTCCAGTTGTTGATCAATTCATTTTTTACTTAATGTTGGTGAATGCCAAAAATAAGTATGCACATCAGCTGCAGCGCGTTATCGCTGAAAAACCTGAATTATCCCAAATTGAAGCATTACAACTAGCGAACAACTTTGTTCTGAATTTTGAATACATCCGTCAAATTCTTTTATTCAAAAATAAAGCTAATTACCTTAGCAATGGCCGTATCAAATCTTTGGCATGGAATACGCTAAATAGTGTTGGTAAAGTGATGCTACCAATGAGCTCTTTACGCCAAATGGACAGCGAACCATTTTCAAGAAATGACGTAGACAGCGTAACTCATAAAAGAATGTTTGCCAGTACGGGCTATTTTGAATTAGATAACAATGCGTTTATTTGCTATCAGCTTGAAGAAACGTTGATTGCCAATCTATCTGAATTAGATTTTGATAAAAAGGGGCGCTACACAGTTCTCGACACTTTAACGGTTCTTGGATTTAAGGACCGTTTTGATCTTTATATGTATAACTTGATGAAGATCAATGAGTTTCGTGGCGAAGTGGTTATTCCTTACATTGACTTCAAAGCATTAACCGAGTTTTCAGTAGAATTTAAATACAAAGCAAGTGATTTTTACCGTAAACGACTTCTTGTTTCATTAGAAAGACTGAATAACAATCCATCTATTGAATTATTTATTTCTGTTAAGTATGAACCATGCAATAAGCGTACACCAGATCGTGACAATTTTTGCAATTATCGTTTTCAGATTCAGTTGAAGTCCAACTATCGTAAAGCGCTTAATACATTAAATGAAATGTGTGCAAAGGTTCAGGATGAACAGGGCAATGAGCTTAAAATCAGTAATGCGCTCTTCACTTCAGCAATTCGATTGAATAATGGTGAACCTGAAAAAGTAATAGAACTTGTTAAGGATCGTTTAGCTGCTTATACAACTAAGAATGGACCATCATATTTAGCTAAAAATCTTAATTTGGTTGCGTCTTATGTTACGCGAGCTCTAGAAGATCTATATAAAAGTAATCACTTCTTTGAAAGATTCCTAAACGATATGAAGCAAGCAGATAATTTACTTTATCTGAGAAATCGTGATAAGAAAGTTGAGATCGAAAACAAAAGTGCATCTACTTTCTCAAGCGAATTCATTAATATTCGCGACAAAGTTGATGTTACCACTTGTGAAATTCTTACAAACGCTGAGTACATTTCAAAGAAAACGGAAGCTACTGTAATTATTGATTATGCTTTCATACGTAATTCTATTTTTATTACACATCCTCATTTGCGCCACCAGCGAAATGCAGACGAGAAAAAATACATAGATCTCGTGTGTGAAAGCACAAAGCTTTGCCAAATATTCTTTGGTACGGGTAATGAAAATAAAAAAACGTTAACTCAAAACTATTTAACAGAACTCCTGTTTGAACATTTTTTTGATGATAATTTCCACTTGAACTCAGATGTATTAAAGAATCTTCTAAAAAAAGATAAGGACTATTGGGTACAAGAAAAGCAAAAGACATTTATGCGGTTGTGGAAACTTGCAAATGAGTTCAGTTTAAAAGCTATTAGTCCAGCGAACTACAACGGTAAAGAGAGTTCAGACAATGAATAATAAACTTTATTTATGTGCAATTTTTACGGCTACTATATTGAGTAGTAGTGCAAATGCCGATTTTAGTGATTGGTATAAAAAAGCAACTTCAAATGAAGATTCAACTCAGCAAGTGCCAGCTCAACAACAGCAAGCACCTGGTCAAATTCAACAGCAAGCACCAGTTCAGGTTCAGCAACAGCCGATACAGCAAAGACAATATAATTCTAATCGGAACACCACAGCTACGCGTTACCAAAACAATAATGCAAATGTCACTGGTGATTCTGGCCTTGAAGCACGAATGAATAACTTGAATTCGACCATTGAGAATCTAAACAAGTCATCAAAAAGTGGTGACAACCTCACGAATAACTATCTAAATATTGTTCAATTCATAGTGATAAACGAAGAAACACGTAAATTGGATGGTAAAGACAATACATCACTGATCAATAACATGTTGGCTGGTATTGTGAGTTGTCAGAATAAATACAAAGTCGATGTTATACAAAAAGTGAATAATCAACTCCCAAGAGATGTTGCTAACACCGTACAACGGTATTTAAGCCAGAATGGACGCTCTATTGGTGCAAACGGCAACTGTTTATACTAATTAAACCCCCTTTTAAAACCGTCCTTAAAAGGCGGTTTTTTTTATTCTTAAAACATACCTATTTATTTTAAAACCACATTCTATATACTACTAACAGTTTAATGAATATTAATGTGGGTTTTATCATGATCAGTTCTAAAACAATATATGAACTATATCAATTGCTGAATCAATCCGAAGTACAAGAATTAAAATCATCTATAACTGAGACTTTTGGTGCAGATGTGGAAAGTGAAGTTGATAAAAGCCCGGTCTTACAGCAAAAGATCAATTATTTTATTTATCAATATATACATCTCAAGCATCCAGAAAGAACAGACAAGATCTTATTCGATGCAAATGAGTCGGCTCACGAGGTTGTAAAAACAGAACACCTTAAAAGTGAGCCAGTACCCTTATTAAAAGATTTTGTATCAAACAGCAGCAATAAAAGTTTAGCACCTGAAGAACAAAAAGATGTAATTGCAGTCACTTTACCAGCCGAATTATCTGACATTCCTGTTGAACCAACAAATCAAAACCATACAGGAAATAATGAAGTAAAACATGACTATAACATTATCCTTGATGGTCGAACTAAGCTAAATATATTGCTCGAAAGATATTTAAGTGGTGTTGATGATGTGGCTCGTGAAATCATTGTGAAGTGCTTTCTTGTTATCTCTATATTTGTAGCACTGATCTCTCTTGTTATGGTTCTTCTGAATACGACCAATATTAACCAGATCCAAGAAATGTATGATATTGGCCATAAAACATTCCTATTCCAATATGCTGAAGTCTGCAATGTAAATGTTGAAGTTGCAAAAGCGAATCCATGTGTTATCTCAGAAATCAATAAACGTATTTCTGAACTATCAAATAGCAGATTTTGGAACACGTTCGGGGTGGTGCTTTTCTCACTTTTATCGTGCTTTTTCTTCTACCATATCTCTACTTACCGTGATTCTAAAGATAAGCACAACGGCTAGTCTTAAAAGGAGGGTAGGGTGTTTTAAAATGGTCTTAAAAGGCCATTTTTTTATTTTAATAACAAAGTTTTATAGTTGATAAAAGGTATTCTAAAAGTATAATAGATACACTCTTAAAACTGGAATGCGTTGTGCTTTTTAAAATTCCAAAAACGGGTGAGATTGATTCAAGTGAACAATCGATGACAGGCCTGGTACTCAAATCGGCATACAACTTAGTTGCCATTTTCAATATTTGCTACATCTTTGTAGTTGTATTCTTTGTGTTTGAAATGTTTTTAAATACAACGATATACAAGATTAAATATCTACCAGAAACCCTCAATACTCCATCATATATATTGCAAATCATCATATTCATTTTATGTTTTTCTTCACTTCTGTATGCGATAAACAAAATGTTTGATGAAAAGTATATCCCTACACGCAAAGAAATCTATCTATTCCTTATCTCTTTTACTATCAATAGTTTATCAATGTTTAATTTTTTAGCTACCAAATAACACTGTAATACCAAGTTCCCACCGTAGCCTAAGCAAAAGTTACCTGTTTTTTTGGGTTTTAAAAGCAGTGAACAAGGGCAGAATTAAAACACAAAAAAATAAAATTAATAGTTTTAAAAAATATTTTTTAAAACTAAATCAGTGATAATATGTAACCAACGTTAAGTTTAAGAAAGTATATTATGTCTGATATTCGCAGCATCTATTTTTACGGTAATAATAAAAGCATCAAATTGGGTAAAAACCCAATCTTAAATACTGTCTTTGAAATTTTTCCAGCCACTAAAACCCCTTTAAAGCGGATTCTTAATCATAACCACCAGTGGGTTAGTAATTGCGCTTTTTACGTGCCTAACGATGTGAAAAGTGAATGGGTTAAAACGGTAACACTTTCAATTTTGACAATCTCAATTATGGCTTCCTTCCGTAATGCAATTGCACAGCAAAAAGGGTTGTCACCAAACGATGAAGCACTTGATGAAGAGGTAGAGAACCTTGTGCCAGATTCGTTATTCAATTCTGCTATTGAATTATCGGATCTTAAAAAAAGTTTATTAGAAGTTCTGCCAAATTTAATGAGCGAATACCTTGCACAAAACTTTGGTGAATACGAAAGCATTATTACAAACGGTGTAGCTAAGCTTTTTATTGATAACCATGAATTTTTGGATAAGCAACTTGATTCTGATGCTGGAACAGATAATCAGATTTCAATGTTAAATTTTACTGACAATGCAGATGAATTATTTCACACAACAAACTATATTTTAGTCCGTATTGCTGATTCAAATGAAAACTTGAAAATCAACTTTACTAACAGCAAACCACATGCAGAACACTTAGGCCGAATTCTGCATACATTGTTGGGGGATGAAAGTTTTGAGATCTCAAAAGGTTCAATTGAGATACCTAATGACGAAGATGGCCAAGAAATTTTCATCTTTGAAAAAGAAACGAACTTTATTGATTTTTACAATTCATTATTGCTGGAAGTTAGTTTTTTTCTAGATCATGCAACAGTCTTAGAGCATATAGAAAAGTATGCACCAATTAACCAAACACTAAGCAGTTTGAGTGAGAATTTAGAAAAGAATATTAACTTTGTCATTTCTTCATTCAAAGAAACTCGCGATCTATCTGCATATTTAGAAAGCCGTGCTCAAATCATAGGGTTAATTCATGAAGCTGCACAAATCGCCAGCATTGAAATACAGCCAGTTGCTCAGGCTAAGGACCTTAAATCGTTAATTGAATCGCATCACCTGGTTACTTTTAATGATAAAGACACCTTTAAACAATTTAATTTATTTTGAGGTGAATATGAAATTTGTTATTAAAAATGGCATTGGTACACGTAAAGTCGAAGTGGATCTCGCATTAGATATACCATTGGTGCTACAAAAATCCATTTCTGTAATTGAGTATGAAGATTTCTTTAAATATTTTAGTGAGCAACATTTTCACATTTGCAAATTTAGAACGTTGAACTTTAAAGATAATAGCGTAGAGGGAAGTAGTAAGGAATTAAATCGCTTTATCTGGCTTGCTATGGCACATCAAGCTTATATGGAGCGTAAAGCTTTACTACCAAGTAAATATATTGCGGATCTAGAAGCTTCAATTTCAAGCATGTTTAATTTAGAGAGCGAATCGCGAGAATGGTACCGAGCTATTCACAAAGCCATAGATGCTTACCTTAAATCACAATTTCCTGAAGCAATAGATTTTTTACCTTCCAACATTGCACCACTGGATGAAGTGACTAAAATTCTTATGCAAGAAGTACAGCCAGTGATACCAGTTGCAGACGAGCCAGCGAAGCTTTATAGCTGATTCTAGAAATAATTAAGACATAAAAAAACCATCTAAAAATTAGATGGTTTTTTTTGTTTGTGTTTTTATAATTTTGCGAATACTTCAGGATTGTCATTCATAAACTGTTCAATGAAATCATTGTCTAATTCGACATGTTTTGGAAGCTTCTCATGTTCACGAACAATGGATTTTATAGATTCAATATTTTGCTGATTGAAAACAGGTGTTGTACGGCTCTTATAGCCAGTATCAGCCATCGCATAGCGATCATCAAACATACCTGAAGAGGTATTAGAATCGACTTCTGAGTCGCTTATAGATAGTGTTAAGTTGCGGTCTTCAGCTAACTTTAAAATGAATTCGTCAGAGATAAAGTTACGTAGCTCATGCAGCATAGATTCAACTTTATTGTGTTTAAAAAGCACCTTTGCAATTGAACGACAAGATAAGAAACCTTTTGTGATGTTTAGATCTAGTAATTTTTGAGGAATGATTGGATCGCTTTTCTTGTTGCTATTCGCGATCTGTTCAACTTCTTCATCAGTCATAGAAGCTATAATGTTTTTAAAGAAATTGCCATATTGAAACTTTTCAATTTTCTCCAGCATTGTCACTTGTTCTGTATCTAATAAGCAAAAAGAAATAGGTTTAAGCTTGCGTTGGTCGGTTTTGCTTAAACTGCCATTTTGGTTTAAGCGGTTCTCTTTGGTTTTAGCGTTAGTTTTAGAGTTAGTCATTTTAAACACCTTTCAATATGTTTTAAACTTTGGTTAATACCAATAATCATATTATAAGTGGTTTTAGCTAAAATACAAAAAATGAACATTTTGTTTTTTTAAAAAAATCTTTTAAATGTTTTTCGTATATACTATAAGAATATCTATCTTAAAAGGTATAACTCGTGATTAAAACTGATACAGGCGATACGGTTGGAGGGGGTTTAACGAATCCTCAGGATGAAGTTCTAGCATTGTTAGAAGAGTGCTTAAACTCTGAACAATATACAGCTCGTATTACTTATATTTGTGAAGATGGCGGTCAATTAGTAGGTAAAAAGGCAGCTTTAAAGATTTTAAAGGAACAAGAGGACAATGGTTTAATGCTGGTTCCAATACCAGTCTTAGGAAAACAACTAAGAGTCTGGAGTGGTTTAAGTAAAACCAAAATGTCTAGTCACACAGGATTGTACAACAATATACAGTGGTCAAAGTTTGAAAGTGGCGAAAAGTTAATAACAAAGCAAGCGTGGACATTACTTCAACTTAGACTTGGGGTTCATCCAAAATACAAATTGGTTTTAAAAAATGAATTAGATGTCGAGTGAATTATATGTTAGTGAAATTAGCCCTTAGTGGTCATGCTTCTCCAGAAGCTTTAAGTAAATTTGAACGTATCAAAGCGTATGTGCCAGATAGCGCACCTGTTTTGGTCACATACTTTAATAAACAAGTTTTATTAAGTGATCTACTGGTTAATTTTTCTAATTTTTTACCATCGCTCGAAATCACAAAAGATAAAGACATGCTGGTTACGATTAGAGGAAATGAAACACCTTTAGTCGAATTTATTGTCAATTTAAAACTATACAGCATGAAATTAGGCAAACTTTTCTTTGAATTTGAGAATCAATTTAAAGAAAAAGAGCAAGACTTTAAGGGCTTTATTAAACGTCACAAACTTAAAGGTTTTGATCATGCCAATTTTGTTAATTACGTGAAACTAGGTGCATATGATAGTGCTTTAGACATTATCAAACACCAGTACGAAAGCGTTAAAAAAACATTCTTTGTACTGTTTAAAGATCGTTTCACCCTATTAGAAAGCAAGGGTTTTATTTAAGGATATTCTATGGAAATGTTAGATCCATCAAACACAAACCCTGGGCTCTTTTTAGTCATAATGGCTACGGCAATTGGTACCATACTTTTTGGTTTTTTAATTGTCGCTTTAATTGCACGATATAAGTTCAAGATTAGAGTTACGGTATCTAGTTTTATAGCTGCAGTTACTTTATCTGTATTTAGCTTTATATGCTTTGGTTCACTTGGTCCGATGGAACCTAAATACAGTACTTCAGTTGTTCAGCTTTATGCGTTGGGCTTACTGGCTGGTACTTTAATATTAAATATAGTTCTTCTGAAATTATTCAGCCCTAAAACTATTGAACAGTTAGCTTTGAAAGGTTTTAATAAGTCAGAAAATGAACAAAAAGAGCATTACAAAAACATCTTAAAAGAGTTTAAATGTATTACTGATTTGGAAGATAAAAACAAGCTTAATAAGCGCAGTTTTAACTTGTTAAATGTTTTTAAACATAAAGGAAAACAAAATGTTTGATTTTAAGATGAAATCTTTGTGTGTTTTGGCTGTTGCCGGATCTCTTTTAACTGGTTGCGTATCTAGTACTATTGATGGAATGGGTTCTAAACGCAAACAAATCATGTTGTATTCTGAAAAAGAATATCTTCAGCAAAGTACTCAGTCTTACAACAACATCATCACGACTGCTAAACAGCGTGGATTGATTGTGAATAACGCTCAAGTAAATAGAGTAGCAAAACGTCTTATCGCACAAGTTCCACATTATCGAGCTGACGCAGCAAATTGGAATTGGGAAGTTAATACAATCCGAGATAATGAAATCAACGCGTTTTGTCTATCTGGAGGCAAGATCGGTGTGTTGACTGGTTCTATCACAAAAATTAATGCAACTGATGATGAATTGGCTGCACTGATCGGCCACGAAATTGCACATGCTTTACGTGATCATGGGCGTGAAAAGGTAAGTAAAAAGCTTTTAACTGGTTTAGGTGTGCTTGCAGCTAGTTCGGCTGGTCTTGGTGACATGGTTGTATCTGGCACAAGTTTACTAGGCGATTATGGGGTTAACTTACCTGGTTCGCGCAAACTTGAAAGTGAAGCGGATCTTCTAGGTGTTGATATTATGGTTCGTGCTGGTTACAACCCACAGGGCGCAGTCAGCTTTTGGAATAAAGTAGTAGCCCAAGAAAAACAGGGCACTAAAATTGATTTCTTATCAACGCATCCTACTTCAGAAAAAAGAATTGTAGCGATCCAAGAATACATCAACCAAAATTACAGGAAATAATATAAGGAGCTGGTTATGGATATTTACACAGTTATCCGAGTGAGCAAAAAGTTGTTTGACCACGGTTATGTTGTAATACCAGAACACAAAGTAGATTTTAAATCGGCTTTACTGCTCTTAAATGAACAAACCGTTGATGATCGATTTCTAATATCTAAAGATATAGTAGGTGCTGAAATCAGAGGGAATTTTGCCTTAATTGAAAAGGAGGGGAAGTTTCAATTGTTTACCAAAGGAATAGATTACTTTTGTTTGAATGTTGAGCCTGAAAAATCCAGTACTGATCCTAAACCTGAAAAAGAGGTAAAAAAGAGTAAAGTAGTTCTCAAAAACCGTTATTTATATAAAAGTGGCGTGAAGAAGATAGGGGAGCTGGACACGTACAAGAAAAGAAGCGTCAAGATTACGAATGTAGGAAAACCATTTGTACTAAAACAAAAATTGCATGACGTTCCAGATTGGCTTTTTGAAAAGCTAAAAGACCAAGATGTATGTTGGATCTATTTTGAATATGCTGAAGAACAATTATCAGAGGCACCAATAGAAACTGCACCAATCAATTTAAAAAGTGACATTGAAAGTTGTGTTAAATACTTTAAGTTACATGGTGAAAAAACAAGAAAAAAACCAATTATCAATGCTGAAGCACCAGGTAACGTAAACCTATTCAGATATTGTGATTTACGGCGCATTGATCAGGAATTAAAAGTCTTATTTGTTTGTAGTGAAAACTATCTTTGGTTACTGGAACAAAATAGACAAGATCCACTACCTAACATCAAATTAAACAATATTAGTTTTGGCGGTTGGATCATTCCCAAGACGACAAACCAAGATATGTTGAATAAGCTAATAATGTTAGATAAAGAATTAAAAACGAATCCAGATGCTTATCTTCTAAGTGTACGAGAGAGAGATGGATCCGTAAATTTGAACAACTCCTATAAGTGATATTCTGCTCCTCAAATGATGTTATAAACATCAAGGCTCTAGACTAGCAAAATGATTATGTTAGTCTAGAATCATGATAGAAAACAGTAAATTAAGTCACTACAAGATTAAAAAAATTATTCAATGCTTTTGTGTTGATATTCCTGCTTCCAAAACAGCCT
>NZ_JACAXE010000012.1:91163-101719 GCF_013391565.1 Acinetobacter sp. SwsAc6 | reverse complement strand
ACGGATGAATATATTTCAGAAATCACTCAACGCTTGAATCATCGGCCAAGAAAAAGACTCGGCTTTAAAAGTCCGAGTCAGGTATTATGGCAACAACATGGTGTTGCACTTCAAATGCTAATCTAAGGATTTAATTCAGGCAGATACTTTCAAGCTATTGCTTGGTGTATTTTTAATTCTGTGGTGCCCCATCATGCTGTTTAATCCACAAATTAAAAAGATTCAACAGTCTGGTCATTATGCAGATGCCAGTATAGGTTTTTTGGGCGGTATTTTAGGTGGCTTGGGCGGGTTCTGTGGCTCACTGCCTTCCGCATGGCTCATGCTCAAACAACGCCCAAAGCAAGAACAGCGCTATATATTGCGCCATTTTAATTTTGCCATTCAACTGTTTACCCTCGTAGCTTATTTAGCCCAAGGTACGCTACAGACCAAACTATTACCCTATGCCTTGCTATTACTCATTGCAGTAAGTGTTCCCGCAATGCTGGGTGCAAAACTATTTTATAAAATTTCAGAGCGTCAATTTAAACACAGTGTTTTGACCTTGTTATTCTCTTCAGGTTGCTTTCTTGTTTTCAGTAGTATCGTACAAGCGACTTAAAGCAAAAGACTTCGCTACTTGGGCCGTGTTGTACGTAAAGGTCTCGAATCACGTACGGGAGACTCTTCTTCCCTTGCCTCTTTAATATCTGGATCATCAGAATGACCAACTGAGCTCAATACTGCACTGGTCATTGGAATGAGATGTGTCACAGCTATGGTTTGTGGTGTTGTCATCGCATGTATATCTGTTGGAACATCAGCAGCATAACTTGAACTGGCCAAAACTAAACATAAAATTGCGAAAGACTTTTTACAACGTGTTAATAACATCAGTGCAACCTTTGACATCCCACCATACATGAAGCTGATTATTCAGATATATTCTGAAGAGACCTTGAAGAAGATGTAAACGTCCGTATATTTAAGTCATCAAAATGCATTTTTTGCTGGGTTAAATTCAAAACTTTTTCCTCTGACGAATATTTTAATCTCGGTTGAATTTAGTTATTTTCAGCTAAAATCAATTTACCCATGTATATGTCAGATCTATTTTTTTATTTTTTGATCAATTGTTCAAAAAATCTATACAGTTTTAATTTTAGATATTTATACAATAGTCATTTATACGCCCACACCTCCTATTGATCTCTCATGAAATATATTTTCATGCCTGTACTACTGCTGTTGCTTACAGGTTGTATGTTTGGCACATCTAGCGAAATCCGTAAAGCCGAAAAATTATATGCTCAGTTTCATTGCAATAACATTGAAACATCCCAAATGGGGGGCAGCTCGATTACCAGTTTTCATGAGCACAAATTGGCATCGAGCAAACAAAAAGCGCAATCCTATATTCAAAGCTACAAACAAGGAGAACACTTGTTTGATTTACCTTTAGATCAAGTGATTGAGCAACAATTCTTTATTTATAAAGCAGCCTGTCAAAATTTAGGTGGCATACAGCCTTAAATAAAATATACCTTGTAAAGCGTTGCCATAAACCTGCAACCACCATAAAAAATAGGGCTTATGCCCTATTTTTTATTCAACATAATAGCGCTGATCTACACTAAAGCTTTCTGGGAATTTGGCATGGATTTGTGCGTAAAAATCCATAATTTCCGCCATATCTTTTTCATAATCCCCAGTCGGATAAACAATCTTGCCTACACCCGTTTTTTTCTTGGCATAGTCCATATAAGCCAATGCAATTGGCACACCTGCATTGGTTGCAACATGGTAAAAGCCAGTTTTCCACTGTTCTTGTTTCGCGCGAGTACCTTCAGGTGTAACTAACATGACCAACTTGGGATGATCTTTAAATAAGTTGCTCATGACTTCAACCATACTTAAACGTTGCTCACCCTCAACTTTTGGTCGACGGTCAATTCCAATGCCACCCATTGCGCGAACAAAAGGTCCAAATGGAAATTTCATATAGCTGTCTTTAATCGTAATGCGGACATTTACACCCATTGCCTTTAATGCTAAGCGTGCATAAAGTGCATCCCAATTGCTGGTATGTGGTGCAGCAATCATTACGCATTGATCCAAATCAAGTGGCCAATGATTATCAATTTCCCAACCCATTGCATTGAGACTTTTTTCTGCCAATTTTTCTAACACAGCAACCACTCACACCCCATTTAAAGTGCCCTGATTGTACTGATGTTATTGCAAATTAACACACAGATTCGCTTAATAAACAACCAAATAAAATACATCTGTTCAGGCGCTAGCGTCAAAATTTCATCTAGACTTTTATACGTTTACAAGATCACTGTACAAGCTTATTTTAAAATAGATTATTTTTTATTCATCCTCATACGGTAGTCAAATCACGTGAAAAAGATTATCTTCATTAGCTTACTATCTCTAGTTGCATTAAGTGCTTGTAGTAAAAATGATACAACGACAGCACCACAAACACCTGAAAAAACTGAACAAGCAACATCTACTAACACCACAACTCCCTCTGTATCTACCAGTGATAGCGCTGAAAATGCCTTAGATTGGGCAGGCGAATATAAAGGGGTATTCCCTTGCGCAGACTGCGAAGGCATTAAAACTGAGCTTGAGTTAAAATCAGATAAAACCTATGAATTGACAGAGGAATATCAAGGTAAAGGCAAAGAACACGAGTCTAAAGTCAAAGGAACATTTAGTTTTGATGCCAATCAACCTTCAGTGATTACCCTCGATCAGAATGCCGATCAACGTAAATTCTTTATTGGTGAAAATTTTGCTGAAGCTCGCGATAAGGAAACAGGTCAAGCACTTGATACAAAGTTGAATTACAAACTAATTAAAGAACAGCACTAAATCCTAAGTTTTTGCTCAGCGCTTAGTTTCTCCCATTTGGTATTCGCAAACAAAAATCCCTGCTCTTGAGCAGGGATTTTTTATCAGTTCTACAATTATTAAATAATGAATTAATATTTAAAACTTAGGTTAAAACGTAGCATACGCGGGTCTCCCCAATTCACCAACTGTGCATTCGGCGTTGTACCTGCCAAATACTCACGGTCAAATAGATTTTTCAGGCTTAACCCTGCACTCCAGTCTTTGGCTTCATAACCTGCATTTACATCAAAAAGCACATAAGTTGGAAGGTCTACATAATCTGTGCCACGCTGTGCAGTACGCGCTCCTTGATAACGCATACCAGCCCCTACACGCCAACCCAATTGATCTGGACTAAAATAATACTGCGTTGACAATGATGCTGCGTTTTTCGCCACATGATTCGTACGCTTGCCAATCTCGCTTGCAGTCAAGCTCTCAGTGACTTCTGCTGTCGGAATATAACTATAGCTAGCCAATACTTTCCACTGTGGATTCAACGTTGCCGCCAGCTCTGCTTCATAACCTTTGGTTTTTTGCTCACCTGTTTGGATTGAAAAATTTCCAGAGCTATCTGTTTCTGTTACATTTTTACGGGTCAAATCATAATAAGCCACGTAGCCTTGTAAGCGTTGATCCAAGGCTTGGAGCTTGACCCCAATTTCAGTCTGCTGACCTTTTTCTGGATTTAATAAGCGACCATCTTCGCCTGAATCTGTTACAGGCATAAAGGAGGTCGAATAACTCATATAGGGCGCAAACATGTCATTAATGCGATACATGACAGAAGCACTACCCGTAAATGCATTATCGGAGTTTTTCTGATTTGAGCCATTGAGTAAATTATTAATTTCTACCTGTGTCCAATCATGACGCCCAGATAAACCAATGATCCAGGTATCATCAATGCTTAGCGTATTACGTATATATGCTCCAGCATACTGGCTATACGTCATTTCATGGCTAGGTGTACCCGGCTTTTTAATAACAACATCACCATAATTGGGTGCATTCAAATTAAAGTCATTAATGGTATCTGTACGGCGATAATAATCACTGCGCTCGTGCATTAAATCTAAACCCGCCATCAAATCATATTGCACTGCGCCAAAGTCAAACTTACGCTGCAAATTGGTGTCCAATGCATAATTGACATCTTGTTTATCTTGATTATTAATTGCACGCTTAATAATGGGCAAGCTACTACGCCCTGACGCTAAGATAGAATTACCAACAGTATTGGTTTGTGTCACAGCAAAATTTTGTTTAAAAATCCAATCATTATCAAAATAATGTGCATAGTTCGCCCCTAAGCGGTACACATCCACGTCATAACCATAATCTGGATCACCAAAAAATAAGTTATGCGAATAATTTATATATTCTCCATTACTAAAAGGTATACCTTGCTGGCGTAAATAATTTCTATGCTGATAACTGGCGATAACCGAAAGCTCATCTTTTTCACCTAAATCAAAATTATAAGATGGTGCAATATAATAATTTTTGAAAAAAACTTGATCGGTTGGATCATCTTGATCTGATACCCGACCAACCAGTCGAAATGCACCTTTTTCTGTGTCATTCGGTGCATAATTGAGATCGAATGTCCCCTCTTTTAATCCATAGCTCCCCACACTGAGCGTTCCTTTAGCCTCTGTGCTTGCATGTGGGCGTTTGGTGGTAAGATTGACCATACCACCAGGTAAGCTTAAACCAAATCCAACTGAAGTCGGCCCTTTCACAACCTCAATCGATTCAAGCCCAGAAATATCCTCCGAACGTAAAACATTGTCTGAGGTTTGAATACGCAAGCCATCTATATATGTTTGCGAGCTTGAAATTTGCCCACGGATAACAAAGTCATCCCACCCTCTACGACCATATTGGCCGGAAGTCACGCCAGCTACACCATCCAATGCTTCCGCAACTGTTTGCACTTGCTTTTGTTCTAGTTGTTGCTGAGTTAACACACTTATGGCTTGTGCAGTTTCAAACAATGGAGCATCCGTTCGAAGCACAGCTTGTGCTTTAGTTGCCACATATTTGGCTTCTTGCTTGGGTGCCTTCACGGTAATTGTTTGTAGCTGTTGTGCCTCTGTATTGAGTGGTTCTGGAGAGACTTCTGCATGAGTTATAGAACTTAAAGCCACCAGAATTGAAAATGACAAGGTCGAACGTGGATATTGCACTTCGAAAAACCAATCCAAAAAAATTAATGCGAATTATAATCATTTAAACTTATAAAATATGGCTATTAATTCAGCATTATTTTTAGAAAAAAATAAACATTTGAATATGAAATAAAATTTATAAAAATATGTGCATTGTATAAATCAATCCATTTATACCCCAATGCAGGATTTTTAGATTATAACAAAATTAACCTTATAAAATAATAACCTACAAAAAACTCAAACAGCCATTTTTTATTTTTATTTAGTGGATGCAACAAATCAAAAACTTAAATTTATCTTAAAAAAAGCTTCAAATCATCCCTATTTGAAGATAGTCGATTGTAATAAAGATTTTTAAGATCGAAACATAACAAGAAGTATCAAAAAGGATCAATCCATGAAACATACCCTACTTAGCCTTGCTATAGTTACACTCCTCACAGCCTGTGGTGGTGGCAGTTCATCTGATGGTCAATCCACAAATAATAATGGCAATCCAAATACCCCCACAACACCAAGCACGACGAATAAAATTGGTATTTTGACTGATGCTTGTAATCAGTGGTGTGCACTATGTATCTAAAAATAGCCAAGGTGTTGTCAGCTATGAGGGTACAACCGGTGATGCATCATCAACAAATGGTAAAGGTTCATTTAAGTATAATGAAGGCGACAAAGTGACCTTTTCTATCGGTGATATAGTGCTTGGCTCGGTCACAGCGCAAGCAAAAATCTCTCCACTTGAACTCGCTACAGATCCAGTTATCCGCAACAATTTAATCATTTTGCTTCAATCTTTAGATGCCGACCAAAATCATAGCAATGGTATTTAAATTTCCACCAAGACCGTAGAGGCTTTAAAAGACAAAACAATTGTATTGAATACACCTACCGCGTCATTTATAGCCGATGCCACTTTCCTTCAAGCTGTAAAAGCATCTGGAACTGCTGTGGTCCCTTCAGAAACGGCCTTAGCAAACTTCATTGATAGCTTTGCCAAAGACAATGAAGGTGTTTGGAGTTATAGCAATAACGGTACCAGAGTTTTGCTCTATATTAAAGGTGCAGTTGAAACTGTTAACAAAGATAAATACCTACACTTTATCTTTGCACAAGTAGGACCTGCCGACAATGATGGACAATCTGGATTTGAACAAGGCAAATTTAAATGGGATCCACTCACAGGCAAATTAACAGTGGTTAGCCCATTAACTCAAGACACCAATGGTGGCTGGGGACTTTCTGATTCGAGTCAACCATTTAGCTTACTGTATGGCAAAACAGAAGGGACGTTACAGTTACTCACTGAAGACCCTACACCTGTTGTATTAACCAAACTCCCGAGTGAAAGCAACAGCATCGTCGGTGCTTGGAAAAATGCTGATGCACTCGTCGCCATGTATAACGACAAAACATATTTGTACGTAGGACTAAGTAATGAAGACTGTGGTGGCCCAGGTATTGAGTATGGAACTTATTCTGCAAGCAATGGCATTTTAAAAGCCGAATCTGTTCAATACGACACCACAGGTTGCCTAGGTCTAGTCGACACATGGGGAGATTTAAGTCAGCATAAATATGACTTAGATACCTTTAAATATAGCCTCAACGATAAAACCATCAATATCCAATATGAAGATGAACCTGTAAGCACACTGAGTCACTTATAAACTGAATGGAACATGATCTAATGAATGAAGCTCATGTTCCATTACACAATATGCTCAAAACCCATCGACAAACTCATCAGCTTACGCATCAATTCAACCTGAGTGGTACTTTGGGTTTTGGCAAAAATATTTTTAAAATACGTTCGTACCGAACTAATTGTTAAGCTACATTGCGTCGCAATATCTTCCATATTCGCGCCATTGACGAAGCGCACACACATTTCACATTCACGTGTAGTTAATGCAAAAGTTTCCTTTAAGTAATCATTCGAAAGTGAATATTGTTGTTGCTTTTCAGATAAGAACAACACAGCAAATGCACCTTGCTCAATCTGGATTAAATGCTGAATACTACTTAAAGGTGTAATACTTAGCATATAGTCTTGTCCATTTTTGGCTTTCAACTCAAGTACACCACCTATATCATGATGTGTGTCTTGGCGCTTATAGAGCGCACTCTGTACAGTTTTTTCAAATTTAGCTTGTTGATCCCGCCTGACCAGCAAACGATTTTTTTGATCAAATTCGAATAATTTAGATTGCTCTAATAAGGCCTGTGCGGCTTTATTGCTGTATTTTAAAACTTTATCTTCATCAATTAAAATAATGCCAATTTTGATTAAGTCTAATATTTGAAATAAATTTTGCCCCATTGTCTGCGCAAAGCTTAATTGCTTATAGATTTGTAAACTACGACGGATATGCACACCCAGTCGCTGAAAGAACATCATTTCGTCGTGACTAAACTCTTGATTGACTGCTTCACGGTGAATACCTAAAACTGACCAGCGATATTCCCCTTTATCGAGTAATACGGCAGCAATATAACTAATGCCAGTAATTTTTAAGCATTTCTCATAAAATTCTTGTTTGTCTGCATTTGTACTGCTTGCATAGTGACTTAAATCAAAATGCATGACACCACCAACACCAATGCTATCCCATAGTGGAACATGAAGCTTCATATCGATTGCTTTCACATTTTCATCTTGGTAAGCGTCTATGCTTGCTTGAGGAATATTGTATGTAAAAACAATATTATATTTAGGGTTTAATAAATCTAATACTGTCAATATTGCGGTTTTACTGGCTGTATAATCCACAATTTTTTTGAGTATTTCAGGCCATAAAGAAAGATTGACCGCGGCATCGTATATTTCCCCAATGATATGATTTTCAATTTCAATATCCATAAGGTTGCCTTTTTATTGTTTACTTTTCCTAAATATTCATTTTTTTAGTATTCTGTCAAAAATATCATATTTATCACTTAATTAAGCTTTAAATCGAGATATAAAAAATCCCCGCATTTGCGGGGATTCTTTGTTTAATCCAAATGTATTTACGGGTAATTATTTACCGCCAAACACATAAGATACGCCTACACGACCACCCACTTCATTACCACCAGCAAAACCTAGTGCAGCACTGAATGCAGTACGGCCATCATTTAGCACGCTTGCAAGACCTAAAGCAGCAGCAGATTCGCCTTCATAGTGACCAACACCACCAAATACTGCAACTTGACCTGCACCAATGTTTGGAATTTGCTGTTGAGCAGCAAGTGCAATTGCAACCCCCCGATACGATGTTTGCTCTACATCACCCACTCGACTATTTAATTGACTAACACGTGAATCCAATACGCTTACTTGCGTATCTGTATAAGACTTTGCTGACGCTAATGTATCAACACCTGTTTTAGCAATTACAGAATTAATTCGTGCAGATTCTGCTGTTGCCTCACTTCTAATCGTTTTTGCAGTCTCATTTGTAAATGCATTGGCTGATGCTAAAATTGTTTGATCAGCATCTTTCATTTGCTTTAAATTTACTGCATCAGTATCTATAGTCCCTGCCTTAACATTAGTTATTTGACGCTCACTCCCTGTTGAACCAACGGATACAGTATTATTCCTTGTTGAGCTTGAGTTATTTCCAAGAACAACTGTATTTTGTGCTGAGGTGTTTACGTTGTTACCCAATACAAAAGTGTTATCACCTGAAATGGTGTTATCATTACCAAAAGCATAACTGGCACTACCTGAAACTATATTTGGATCACCCAACGCGCCAGAACGATCTCCGCTAACAATATTTCCTGTACCAATACTAACAGTTTGTACACCCAAAGCCTGTGCACCAGATCCTAACGCTATTGATGAAGCTCCGTTAGCTGTTGCACTATGTCCCATAGCCAAAGCAGAAGCACCTCCAGTACCCGTACTTGCATTCTGCCCAATTGCTATTGAATCTTGTCCAGATGCAGTAGCTTGCTGTAAACCTTGTGATGAGCTCACCGCAACATTTGGGGAACCATTCAAATTTGCATCAGTATATGCTTTCGCTTGCGCAAGGGTATTAGCATCTGCTTCTGAAATTACCGTATTCAACCTACCAGTTTCAGCTAATGTCTCTTTACGTAAAATTGCTACCGTATCTGCTGTATTTTTGTTTGCTGAGGCCAAAGTTGCTTTATCACCATCGGTGATTACTTGATTTACACGTGCTGATTCTATTGAAGCTTCTTGACGCAATACTGTAGCTGTATCCGCAGTCGTTTTATTGGCAGAAGCTAAAGTTGCCTTGTCTCCATCGGTGATGGTTTTATTTACCTGAATAACTTGAGCTGATACCTCTTGACGTAAAGCAGTTGCCGTATCCGCTGTGGTTTTATTTGCAGAAGCCAAAGTTGCCTTATCACCATCAGAAATTGCTTGATTAACGCGAGCTGTTTCCACAGAAGCTTCTTGACGCAAGGCTGTAGCCGTATCTGCTGTAGTTTTATTTGCAGAGGCTAAAGTTGCTTTGTCTCCATCTGTAATGGCTTGATTGACACGTGCTGTTTCTGCTGAGGCTTCTTGACGTAATACCGCTGCTGTATCTGCTGTAGTTTTATTTGCAGAAGCCAAAGTTGCTTTGTCTCCATCTGTAATGGCTTGATTGACACGTGCTGTTTCAACGGAAGCTTCTTGACGTAATACCGCTGCTGTATCTGCTGTAGTTTTATTTGCAGAAGCCAAAGTTGCTTTGTCTCCATCTGTAATGGCTTGATTGACACGTGCAGTTTCTGCTGAGGCTTCTTGACGTAATACCGCTGCTGTATCTGCTATGGTTTTATTTGCAGAAGCTAATGTTGCTTTATCTCCATCAGAAATTGCTTGATTGACACGTGCTGTTTCAACGGAAGCTTCTTGACGTAAATCTACTGCCGTATCCGCTGTATTTTTGTTTGCAGAGGCCAAAGTTGCTTTGTCTCCATCTGTAATGGCTTGATTGACACGCGCTGTTTCAACGGAAGCTTCTTGACGTAATGCAGTTGCCGTATCCGCTATGGCTTTATTGGCAGAAGCTAAAGTTGCTTTATCTCCATCGGTAACGGCTTGATTTACACGTCCTGTTTCTACTAAGGCTTCTTGACGTAAAATTGCAACCTGATTATCTGTATATGTATTTACACCAATAAGAGAATCACGCAACAAACCATTTACTTGACCTAAATTAACTGCTTGATGATCATCAACAGCATTAGCCAAATGATTGATATAATTATTTTGAACATCAATAGTATTTGTTTTTAATGCCCCTTTTACTTGCAAATCACCAGCAATCAGCTCATTAATATTAGCGGTATTTATAGATGCATTGCCATTCAAGTACAAATTGGCTGTGCCATTATAGCTATCAATCAATCCTGTAGATTGACCATTCTGATCCACAAATTGAACCGTAGATGTATTTAAACCCCTCAAGTCCATCTGGTTAATTCCTGTTAAGGTACCATTTACTTGTAAATCACCTGTGGTCAGTTTACTTGCTG